>CALBTN010000335.1 GCA_937967345.1 uncultured Rubrivivax sp.
CTCGCGAGCCTCGCCCTTCGACAGGCTCAGGGCGAACGGGACTGAGTGGACCTTGCTACTGAGGTTCGACGCTAATCAGGACAAAGCTATGCGGCCGCATAACCGGTTCAGAGGGTCCCAAGGTGAGGGACTCAGGAGCGCCGCGCCATGAACGCGATCTTCTCGAACAACTGCACGTCCTGTTCGTTCTTCAGCAGTGCGCCGTAGAGCGGCGGGATGACCTTGCGCTGGTTCTTTTCGCGCAGCGTTTCGGCCGGGATGTCCTCCGCCAGCAGCAGCTTCAGCCAGTCGAGCAGTTCGCTGGTCGATGGCTTCTTGCGCAGGCCAGGGGTTTCGCGCAGTTGGAAGAAGGCCGCCAGCGCTTCGCGCAGCAGATCCTGCTTCAGGCCAGGGAAGTGCACGTCGACAATCTGCCGCAGGGTTTCTTCGTCGGGGAAACGGATGTAGTGGAAGAAGCAGCGGCGCAAGAAGGCGTCGGGCAGTTCCTTCTCGTTGTTGCTGGTGATGAAGACGATCGGCCGGTGGCGCGCGCGGATCAGCTCGCGCGTTTCGTAGACGAAGAACTCCATGCGGTCGAGTTCGCGCAGCAAGTCGTTCGGGAACTCGATGTCGGCCTTGTCGATCTCGTCGATCAGCAGCGCCACCGGCTGCTCGGCGCTGAAGGCTTGCCACAACACGCCCTTGACGATGTAGTTGTGGATGTCCTTGACCCGCTCGTCGCCGAGCTGGCTGTCACGCAGCCGGCTGACCGCGTCGTACTCGTACAGCCCCTGCTGCGCCTTGGTGGTGCTCTTGATGTGCCACTGCAGCAGCGGGATGTTCATCGCGCTGGCGGCTTCCTCGGCCAGCATGGTCTTGCCGGTGCCGGGCTCGCCCTTGACCAGCAGCGGGCGCTTCAAGGTGACCGCGGCGTTCACCGCGAGCATCAGGTCGGGCGTGGCGATGTAGCTGTCGGTGCCTTGGAACTTGCTGGTCGATGCTGGCATGTCGGGACGGGCCGGGCCGGCGGCAGGCGGCCGCGAAAAAGGGGCGCGGGCCAGTATAAGGGCCGCTCATCAGCGGCGTGGATGGGGCCTTTCGCGGCCGCCAGGCGGACCCGTATTGCGTTCGTATAATCCGCCGCCTTCGAGGGGGTGCCGCCTCGCGCCGCCCGCCTTTGCATCAACCCATTCCTGCCGGTACCCGACGATGAAGATTGCGCTGACCTTGCTGCTTGCCCTGTCCGGTGTTGGCTTCGCGGCCCAGGCCCAGGACCTCACCGGCGACGCGGCGCGCGGTGCCAAGATCAACGCCGCTTGCACCGGCTGCCACGGCATCAGCGGCTACAAGTCGAGCTTCCCCGAGGTCTACCACGTGCCCGCGATCTCGGGCCAGAACGCCAAGTACATCGCCGCCGCGCTCGAGGCCTACAAGAAGGGCGAGCGCAAGCACCCGACGATGCACGCGATGGCGCAGACCCTGACCGAGCAGGACATCGCCGACTTGGCGGCCTACTACTCGCAGCAAGGCGCCGAACTGGCCGCCGCCAGCGCCGCCTTGCCGGCGCCTTCGGCCGAGGTCGCCGAACTGCTGACGAAGGGTGCTTGCGCGTCGTGCCACGGCGAGCAGTTCAACAAGCCGATCGACGGCGCCTACCCGAAGCTCGCCGGCCAGTACGCCGACTACCTGTTCGCCGCGCTGAAGGCCTACAAGACCGACGGCAACCACTACGTCGGGCGCGGCAACGCGATCATGTCGGCGCAGGTCAAGCAGTTCAGCAACAAGGAACTCAAGGCGATCGCCGAGTACCTGGGCTCGCTGCCCAGCGACGTGCACACGATCGCGCAGTCCAGGTTCCGCTGATCCGGCCGCTGCCGCAGCGAGCGCTCAGCGCCGGCACTTCTCGCGCAGCTCGGCCATCAGCCAGAACGGCAGGCTCAGCAGCCCCATGCCCGAACCCGCGTACTCGCCCTTCAGGCAATCGCCGATGGCGCCGCGCGCGATTTCGTTGCCCAGCCGCTGTTGCTCCGATAGCGGCGCGGCGGCGCCCGTGGCCTGCGCGCCCAGCTCGGCCATCGACGGCTTGCGCGCCAGCTCGCGCACCGCGTTGCGCGTGGCCTCGCTGTCCAGCAGCGCGCCGGGTGCACTGGCGCTCGCGGCGGCGTGGGCCGGGGCGGCGTCGGGTACGGCGGCGGTTGCAGTGGCGGCACCCGAGGCCGGGCTGGCGGCCGGCGCGGCGACGCGGGGGGCGGCTGCGGGCGGAGTCGGCGGTGCGCGATCGGGCAGGCGCTGCAGCCGGCGCTTGGGTTCGCTGGGCGGTGGCGGTGGTGACGGCAACGCCTTGCGCGGCACCACCGACGGCGGCAGCAGCACCAGCGTTGCGGTTGGCTGCGTGATCGCTATGGGCGTGGCGCGCAGCGCCTGCTGCGCCAGTTGTAGCAGCAGCAGGTGCAACGCCACGACCATCAGCAGCAGCGGCAACCACATCGGCATGGAGCGCCGTCGCGGCGCGCCCGGCCATGCCGGTGGCGGCAGCGCGCTCGGTTGCGTCGACATGCGGCATTGTCTGCGAGCCCGGTCGCGGCGGCCTAGGCGCGCCGCCTTAGACCTGGCGCGGCCCCGACGCAGCCGCTGAGCGATGGCGAAGAAGGAACGGCACGTCAGCCTCACGCCGGCCACGCAGTGGCTGCGCCGCCACGGGGTGGAGTTCAGCGAGCACCCGTACGACTACGTCGACCACGGCGGCACGGCCGAGTCGGCGCGCCAGCTCGGCGTGCCCGAGCACGCGGTGATCAAGACCCTGGTGATGCACGACGACAAGGCGCAGCCGCTGCTGGTGCTGATGCACGGCGACCGCGAGGTCAGCACCAAGGCCTTGGCGCGCGTGCTCGGCGTCAAGAGCATCGAGCCTTGTCCGGTCGAGGTCGCGCAGCGCCACAGCGGCTACCTGGTTGGCGGCACCTCGCCGTTCGGCACGCGCAAGCCGTTGCCGGTGGTGGTGCAGGCCAGCGTGCTCGAGCTGCCGCGCATCTGGATCAACGGCGGGCGGCGCGGCTACCTGGTGGGGCTGGCGCCGGCGGTGCTGAGCGCGACGCTGGGTGCGACGCCGGTGCATTGCGCGCTGCCCTGACGCGGCGCGTCAGGGCGCTTGCCGGGGCACGCTCGAGGGCACAGCTACACTGCCGCGCATGTCCACGTTGACCCCGGTGCTGGCCGTGTTGGCGGCCTACCTGATCGGCTCGCTGTCGTTTGCCGTGATCGTCAGCCGCGGCATGGGGCTGCAGGATCCGCGCCAGTACGGCTCGGGCAACCCCGGCGCGACCAACGTGCTGCGCTCGGGCAACAAGGCGGCCGCGGTGCTGACGCTGGCCTTCGATGCGCTGAAGGGTTACGTGCCGGTGCTGCTGGTGCGCGTGTTCGGCCCGGCCTGGGGCCTGGGCGAGGCCACGGCGGCCTACGTCGGGCTGGCGGCCTTCGTCGGCCACCTGTGGCCGGTGTTCTTCGGCTTCAAGGGCGGCAAGGGCGTGGCCACCGCCGCCGGTGTGCTGCTGGCGCTGAACCCGCTGCTGGGCGGGGCCACGCTGCTGACCTGGCTGATCGTTGCGGTCTTCTTTCGCTACTCGTCGCTCGCCTCGATCGTGGCGGCGCTGTTCGCGCCGTTCTACCAACTTCTGATCTGGGGCGCGTCGCCGGCGCTGCCGGCGGTGGCGGCGATGAGCGTGCTGCTGCTGTGGCGCCACCAGCCGAACATGCGCAAGCTGCTGGCCGGCACCGAATCGCGCCTCGGCGCCAAGGCCGCTGCGGCCGCGCCGCCGGCCACGGTGCGCCGCGCGAGGTCGCAGCGCCGCGGCAAGAACCCCCGCAAAGGACAGCCATGACGATCCAACGCTTCGATGTCGGCCCGCGCCTGTCCGAGATGGCGGTGCACGGTGGTGTGTGCTACCTGGCCGGCCAGATCCCCGACGACGGCAGCCAGGACATGCGCGGCCAGACGCGCCAGGTGCTGGCGGCGATCGACGCGCTGCTGGCGCGTGCCGGCACCGACAAGTCGCGCATCCTGATGTGCCAGATCTTCATCGCCGACCTGGCCGACTTCGCCGCGATGAACGAAGTCTGGGAAGCCTGGCTGCCGGCCGGCCACGCGCCGCCGCGCGCCACCGTGCTGGCGCGGCTGGCCAAGCCGGAATGGAAGCTGGAGATGGTGGTGACGGCGGCGGTGGGTTGATCCGCCAGCGGCCTTCGCCGCCAGACCCTCGAGACGCGCTTGCCGGGCGCACCGGCCGTCCGCCCGTTGTCAATAGGTCCAGACCGGCTCGTAGTTCTTGCGCCGCGCGTCGTCGGCCAGCGGCTCGACTTTCAACTGGTTGTACTCGGCCAGGATGCGCTCGTAGCTGCCGTCGGCGCGCATCGCCTCGAAAGCCTGCTGCCACTTGCGCGCCTCGGCGTCGGGCAGCGACTTCGATGCCGCCAGCCAGATCTCGCTGGGGCGCACGATCGCGCCGATGTCAAGGCTCGCCGGGTCGCCGCCGACTTCGCGATAGGCGTAGATCACCATCAGCCGCGGCGCCAGCCAGGCGTCGATGCGCCGCTCGCGCAGCCGGCGCGCGTTCATCCATTCCTCGGGCGCGGCCACGATGCGACTGAAGCCCTTGTCCTCGAGCAGCGCCTGCGCGCCGCTGCGCAGCAGCACGCCGGTCGGGCGGTCCTTGACCTTGTCGAGGGCGGAGACGTCCACCCCGCGCCCGCCCACCAGCACCAGGTCGTCGGTCAGGATCTTCACCAGCCAACGGTATTTGTCTTCGCGCTCGGGCGTGCGCGTCAGCGCGAGGATGCCGACGTTCGGCTCGCTCATCGCGATCTGCTGCGCGCGGCGCCACGGCATGAATTCGATCTCGCCGCTGTGGCCCACTCGCTTGGCCATCGCGCTCACCACGTCGAAGACGATGCCGCGCCCCGGGCCCGGAAACTCCGACACCGAACTCGACGGCACGCGGAAGGTGTAGGGCGGCAGCTCGGCGGCGAGCAGCCGCAGCTCCTGCGCACGCGCCGGCGCGAGCCACAGCGCGGCCAGCAGCAGCATGATCAGGCGCAGCATGAGCGCTCCTTTCGTCAGAACACGCCGAACATCTCGTAGGTCAGCAGCACCAGGATGCTCGAGGTGAAGGCCGACAGCGAGCCCACGATGAACAGGTCGAAATACGACTCCTTGTGCGTCAGGCCGCAGATCGCCAGCAGCGTGATGACCGCGCCGTTGTGCGGCAGGATGTCCATCGCCGCCGAGCCCAGCGCCGCCATGCGGTGCATGATCTGTGGGTCGATGCCCGCGGCCTGCGCGGCTTGCGCGTAGTAGTCGCCCATCGCACCCAGCGCCAGGCTCATGCCGCCCGAAGCCGAACCGGTCATGCCGGCCAGCACCGTGACCACCACCCACAGCGACACCACTGGATCGGGGCTGACGCGAGCCCAGCGTGCCCTTGTTCAGCGTCTCGACCAGGTCCTTCAGGCGCGAGCGGTTGAGGATGACCACCACCAACACCGCGACCACCATCGCCGCGATGATCGACCAGATGCCCAGCACCGCCGACAGCGGCACCTTCTTGAACTTGTCGGTGGCCAGGTAGCCGGTGTCCAGCGCCGGAAAGACGAGGTTGGTGAACACGTAGTTCAGCCCCAGCACCAGCAGGATCGGGATCAACGCGACGGCGAAGCTGGGCGCATCGCCTGCGTCGGCCGTGGTGATCTCCTCCTCCTTGTGGTCGCCATAACCTTCGTTGCGCGCCTTGGCGGCGGCCGTGCGCCGGCCCAGCC
>CALBTN010000336.1 GCA_937967345.1 uncultured Rubrivivax sp.
GGCCAGCCGATGCTGGCGCACAAGGCGGTGCACGAGGCGCACGTCGCGGCCGAGGTCGCGGCCGGGCAGAAGGCGGCCTTCGACGCGCGCGTGATCCCGAGCGTGGCCTACACCGACCCCGAGGTCGCGTGGGTCGGCCTGACCGAGGACGAGGCCAAGGCCACCGGCGTCAAAGTGAAGAAGGGGCTGTTCCCGTGGACGGCCAGCGGACGCGCCATCGCCAACGGCCGCGACGAGGGCTTCACCAAGCTGCTGTTCGACGCCGAGACGCATCGCATCCTGGGTGGCGGCATCGTCGGCACGCATGCCGGCGACATGATCGGCGAGGTCGCGCTGGCGATCGAGATGGGCGCCGACGAGATCGACATCGGCAAGACCATCCACCCGCACCCGACGCTGGGCGAGAGCATCGGCATGGCGGCCGAGGTCGCGCACGGCAGCTGTACCGACGTGCCGCCGGCACGCAAGTAGGGCGGGTGGTGCTGCAGCGGGCCGTTGGCGCGCTGCAGCGCTTGTTGAAAACGCTGGCGCAGGCCGGCTGCGGGCGCGCGGCTTCGGCCTCAGCCGATGTCGGCCACGTGCAGCGTGAACTGGCCGCGCGCGCGCTCGGCGAAGTAGTGGCGCAGCGTCTCGCGCACGGTGCGAAAGGCGATCTGCTCCCACGGGATCTCGGCTTCGCGAAACAGCTGCACCTCGATCGTCTCGGGGCCGGGATCGAAGCGCGTATCCAGCAGCCGCGCACGGTAGAACAAGTGCACCTGGCCGACGCGCACCACGTTCAGCAGCGTGAACAGCTCTTGCAGCTCGATGCGCGCGCCGGCTTCCTCGACGGTCTCGCGCACCGCGCCCTGCGCCGTGCTTTCGCCCATTTCCATGAAACCCGCCGGCAGTGTCCACAAGCCGTAGCGCGGCTCGATGTTGCGCCGGCACAGCAAGATCTGGTCGCCCCAAACCGGCACCGTGCCGACCACGTTGAGCGGGTTCTCGTAGTGGATCTCGCCGCAGCGGGTGCACACCGCGCGCTCGCGGTTGTCGTCGGCCGGAACCAGGTATCGCGTGGGCGCACCGCACGCGCGGCAATGCTTGATGCGGTGCAGATCGAACATGCGTGGCAGTTTATCCGCCCGGCCCATGGACCCTGCGCGGGCGCGGCGCTCAGCGCAGCGCGAGCGCGCAGGCCGCGTGGCATGATCGGCGCGAGTCGGCGGCGCGACCATGCCGCAAGGAAAGCCCCATGAGTTTCGTGTTGACGCCGCCGGTGCAGGCCGCGGTGCCGGTGGCCGGATCGGGTGGCGACGCGGTGCGGTCGTTTCCGGTGCACCGTATCTACTGCGTCGGGCGCAACTACGCCGAGCACGCGCAAGAGATGGGCCACAGCGGGCGCGAGCCGCCGTTCTTCTTCATGAAGCCGGCCGATGCGGTGCTGCCGGCGGCCGACGGCGGCACCGGCGCGATGGCCTACCCGAGCCTGACCACCGATCTGCACCACGAGGTCGAACTGGTGGTGGCGATCGGCCGTGGCGGGCGCGACATCGCGCCGGCCGATGCCGCACAGCACATCTGGGGCTACGCGATCGGGCTGGACATGACGCGGCGCGACCTGCAGGCCGACATGAAGAAGCAGGGCCGGCCCTGGTGCATCGCCAAGGGCTTCGAGCAGTCGGCCCCGATCGGCCCGATCCACCCGATCGCGCGCAGCGGCCGGCTGCAGCGCGGCGCGATCACGCTGCATGTCAATGGCCAGCTGCGCCAGCAAGGCGACTTGTCGCAGATGATCTGGAGCGTCGACGAAGTCATCGCCGCACTTAGCCGGGCCTGGCTGCTGCAGCCCGGCGACCTGATCTACACCGGCACGCCCGCCGGTGTCGGCGCGGTGCGCCGCGGCGACATGCTCGACGCCCGCATCGACGGCCTGGGCGCGCTGCGGCTGAGCATCGTTTGAAGCGCCGAACGAAGCACCGAACGCAGCACGGAACAACGCACCGAACAGGGAGCAACGCATGGAGCTGTACAACTACTTTCGTTCGTCGGCGTCGTACCGGGTGCGTATCGCGCTCGCGCTGAAGGGCTTGCACTACGACTACAAGGCGGTGCATCTGGCCAAGGGCGAGCAGATGGCCGAGTCTTATGCGGCGGTGTCCGCCACCCGTCTGGTGCCGCTGCTGCGCGACGGCGAGCACACGGTGACGCAGTCGCTGGCGATCATCGAGTACCTTGAGGAGACCCATCCCGAGCCGCCGCTGCTGCCAGCCGATGCGCCGGGCCGGGCGCGGGTGCGCGCATTGGCGCTGGATGTCGCCTGCGAGATCCATCCGCTGAACAACCTGCGCGTGCTGCGCTACCTCACCGGCGCGCTGAAGGTGGCCGAGCAGGACAAGGACCGCTGGTACCGCCACTGGGTGGAAACCGGGCTCGAAGCGGTCGAGCGGCAACTGGTGGCATCGCCCGGCCGCTACTGCCATGGCGAAACGCCGACCCTGGCCGACTGCGTGCTGGTGCCGCAGATCTTCAATGCGCAGCGCTTCGACTGCCGCACCGACCACGTGCCGCAGGTGATGCGCGTGTTCGACGCCTGCATGCGGCTGGACGCCTTCGACAAGACGCGGCCCGAGGCCTGCCCGGATGCCTACTGAAGCGCTGGCCGCTGCGTTGTGTCCGCAGTGGGATGCGCCGCAGCAGGTCGGTGCGCTGATGAGCACGCGCGCCGGTGGCGTCAGCCTGCCGCCGTGGGACAGCCTGAACCTGGGCGACGCGGTCGGCGACCAGGCGGCGGCGGTGGCCGAGAACCGCCGCCGTTTTGCGGCTGCAATCGGGGCCCAACCGATCTGGCTGCGCCAGGTGCATGGCAGCCGGGTGGTGCGCGCCAGCGCGGCGCTGGTCGGCGATGAGGCACCGCAGGCCGACGCCGCCTGGACCGACGAGCCGGGCGTCGCCTGCGTGGTGCAGGTGGCCGATTGCCTGCCGCTGCTGCTGGCCGCACCCGACGGCCGCGCGGTGGCCGCGGCGCACGCCGGCTGGCGCGGCCTGGCCGAGGGCGTGGTCGAAGCCGCACTGGCCGCGCTGTGTGCAGGCGCCGGCTGCGATGCCGCCGATGTGGCGGCCTGGCTCGGCCCGTGCATCGGCCCGCAGCGTTTCGAGGTCGGCGCCGACGTGCTGCAGGCTTTCGGCGAATCGCCACCGCACGCCGATGCGCGGCGCTTCGTGGCCAGCGCGGCATCGGGCGGTGCGCCGCGCTGGCTGGCCAACCTGCCGCAGCTCGCGCGTGAGCGCCTGCGGCATGCGGGTGTCAACCGCATTGCCGGTGGCGAGCACTGCACCGTGACCGACCGCGCGCGCTTCTTTTCGTACCGGCGCGACGGCCGCACCGGGCGGCTGGCCGCCGCGGTGTGGATTCGCCAGCCTTGATCCGCGCCGGCCAGCGGCGCATGGTCAGTCTGGGCTAAGCTACTGCCGCGACAATCGGGCGCAACAAAAGTGCGGCAATCGAACTCGCCGCCACAATGAGGGAGACACCGATGCTGACGAGCAACAGCTTCTTGCCTGACTTCGACGCCCAGCGGCTTGGCGCTGCCATGGGCGAAACGATGAAGAGCCTGTCGGGAGCGAGCGTGCCGCCGCAGACGCTGCAGCAGTTGCAGCGCGAGTACGTCGAGGCCGCCACCGCACTGTGGAACGGTGCGCTGCAGGCGATGGCGCCGGGCGTCGGCGCGAGCAAGGCCAAGATCGGCGACCGGCGCTTCGCCGCCGAGGAGTGGGCGCAAAACCCGACGGCAGCGTACACCGCGCAGATGTACCTGCTGAACGCCGGCATGCTGACCAAGATGGCCGAGGCGGTCGACGCCGACGCCAAGACCAAGGCGCGGATCCGCTTCGCGGTGCAGCAATGGGTCGACGCGGCGTCGCCGAGCAACTACCTCGCGCTCAACCCCGAGGCGCAGCAACTGGCGCTCAAGACCCAGGGCCAGAGCCTGGCGGCCGGCATGACGCACCTGCTGGGCGATGCCGGCAAGGGCCACATGTCGATTACCGACGAGTCCGCGTTCGAGGTCGGGCGCAACGTCGCGACCACCGAAGGCTCGGTGGTCTACGAATGCGAGCTGTTCCAGCTGATCGAGTACAAGCCGCTGGGCGAGACGGTGCACGAGCGGCCGATGCTGATGGTGCCGCCGTGCATCAACAAGTTCTACATCATGGACTTGCAGCCCGAGAACTCGCTGATCCGCTACACGGTCGAGCAGGGCCACCGCACTTTCGTCGTCAGCTGGCGCAACCCCGACGCATCGCTGGCCGCTCGCACCTGGGACGACTACATCGGCAGCGCGGCGATCCGCGCGATCGAGGTGGTGCAGGACCTGACCGGCGCGCAGACCATCAACACCCTGGGCTTTTGTGTCGGCGGCACGATCCTGACCACCGCGCTGGCGGTGCTGGCCGCGCGCGGCAAGCAGCCGGCCAACTCGGTGACGCTGCTGACCACGCTGCTCGATTTCAGCGACACCGGCATCCTCGACGTCTTCATCGACGAGGCCGGCGTGCAACTGCGCGAGATGACGCTGGGCGACAAGGCGCCGGGCGGTCCGACGCTGCTGAAGGGCCAGGAGCTGGCCACCACCTTCAGCATGCTGCGGCCCAACGACCTGGTGTGGAACTACCTGGTCGCCAACTACCTGAAGGGCGAGGCGCCGCCGCCGTTCGATCTGCTGTACTGGAACGGCGACGCCACCAACCTGCCCGGGCCGATGTACTGCTGGTACCTGCGCCACACCTACTTGCAAGACGAGTTGAAGCAGCCGGGCAAGCTGACGGTGTGCGGCGAGAAGCTCGACCTGAGCAAGATCGACGCACCGGTGTTCCTGTACGCATCGCGCGAGGACCACATCGTGCCGTGGAAGGCGGCGTATGCGTCCACCCGGGTGCTCAGCGGCAAGAAGCGTTTCGTGCTGGGCGCGTCCGGCCACATCGCCGGTGTGATCAACCCGCCGGCCAAGAAAAAGCGCAACTACTGGACCAACGACGAGCTGAGCGCCGACGCCGATGCGTGGTTCGCCCAGGCCCAGCAAGTGCCGGGCAGCTGGTGGACCGATTGGTCGGCGTGGCTCGCGCCGCTGGGCGGCGAGCAGGTTGCCGCGCCCAAGGTACCTGGCAGCGCGAAGTACAAGCCGATCGAGCCCGCACCCGGACGCTACGTGCTGCAAAAGGCTTGACCGCCGGGGCGTACCCGGCCGATCTGCGGGGCCCTGCGCCCCGAGCGATTTCCCACCCGCAAAGCAAAGGAGATGAGCATGGCGAACAAAGTGGCATACGTGACCGGCGGCATGGGCGGCATCGGCACCGCGATCTGCCAGCGTCTGCACAAGGCAGGCCTTACCGTCATCGCTGGCTGCGGCCCGACGCGCGACTGGCAGAAGTGGCTCGATGAGCAAAAGGCCCTGGGCTACAACTTCCACGCGTCGGCGGGCGACGTGGCCAACTGGGATTCCACCGTCGCGGCCTTCGCCAAGGCCACGGCCGAGGTGGGCGCGATCGACGTGCTGGTCAACAACGCCGGTATCACGCGCGACCGCATGTTCCTGAAGATGTCCCGCGACGACTGGGACGCGGTGATAGACACCAACCTGAACAGCATGTTCAACGTCACCAAGCAGGTGGTGCCCGGCATGGTCGAAAAGGGCTGGGGCCGCATCATCCAGATCAGTTCGGTCAACGGCGAGAAGGGTCAGGCGGGGCAGACCAACTACTCGGCGGCCAAGGCCGGCATGCACGGCTTCACGATGGCGCTGGCGCAGGAGGTGGCCAACAAGGGCGTCACCGTCAACACCGTCAGCCCGGGTTACATCGGTACCGACATGGTCCGCGCGATCAAGCCCGAGGTGCTGGAGAAGATCGTCGCCGGCATTCCGGTCAAGCGGCTGGGCACGCCCGACGAGATCGGCTCCATCGTGGCCTGGCTGGCGGGTGACGATTCGGGCTTCACCACCGGCGCTGACTTCAGCTGCAACGGCGGCCTGCACATGGGCGGCTAGCCCGCTGGCGCGCCGTTGCCTTGCCACCGGCTGAAGGCACGGCGCGCGCGGTTCAAGGCGCAATGACAAGGGCCGGCATTGCCGGCCCTTGTCATTGCGCGGGATCGGCCAGCGCCGTGCCCAGCGCGATCACTCGATGCCGCCAAGAAAGAACTTGATCAGCCCCTTGGCGACGAAGCCGAGCATGCCGAAGCCCAGTGCCAGGAACAGCACGAAGGTGCCGAAGCGTCCGGCCTTGGATTCGCGCGCCAGCTGAAAGATGATGAACACCATGTACAGCATGAACGCGCCGACACCGAAGGTCAGCCCGAACTGGGCGATCTGATCCTCGGTCAGGCCGAACATCAGGGCGCTTCCGCGAGGTCGGCCAGCGGCACCAGGTCGCGGTAGGCGTGCCAGCTGGCATACGACAGCCAAGGCACCGCGACGACCAGGCCGAGCAGCAGCGTGCTCATGCCCAGCAGCGTGATTGCCATCAGCAGCGCACCCCACAGCGCCATCGGTGCCGGGTTCAGCAGTACCACGCGCCAGCTGGTCAGCACCGCGGCCCACAGGCCGATGCGCCGCTGCAGCATCAACGGAATGGCCACCACGCTGGACGCGTAGACCGGCGCGGCCAGCACGCCGCCGAGCATCAGCCAGCCCTCGAACAACCACGATTGCGAGTCGAGCACGACCAGGCGCAGGAAGTCCAGCGGATCGCGCACCGGGTGGGGCGCGAAGGCGGTGATCAGCGATGCCGAAGTCAAGACCCAGCAGGTGCCGGCGGCGGCCAGCAGCAGCCCGAACTGCACCAGCCGGTGGTCCTTGGGGTGCCAGGCCGCCAGCGCCGTCGCCAGCGAAGGCTGGCGGCCCTGTTCCACCGCGCGGCTGACCGCGTACAGCCCGGTGGCCGCCAGCGGCCCGAGCAGCAAGAAGCCGCTGAACGCACCGGCGAGCAGCCAGAACTGGCGATGCGCCAACCACAGCAACACCAGTCCGAATGCGCTGACCGCCACGCCGTGCAGCAGGCCGGGCAGCGGTGCGCGCTGCAGATCGTGCCAGCCAAGCCGCAGCCACGCGAAGGGCTGCTCCAGGCTGACCGTGGCCAGTTTGCAGCGGCGTGATTGTTCGAGCGCGGATTCGGCAGTCATCGAGGCGGACACGGTTGCACGAGCCCCGATTGTGGCTCGCC
>CALBTN010000337.1 GCA_937967345.1 uncultured Rubrivivax sp.
TGGCCCTGGCCGGCACCTGGCTGCGGCGGGGCGGCGGATCGGTGATCGCGTCTGCGCGCTGGTCGCCGGTGGCGGTTATGCGCAGGCCTGCGTGGCGCCGGCCGGGCAGTGCCTGCCGGTGCCCAAGGGTCTGAGCGACATCGAGGCTGCCGCGCTGCCCGAGACCTTCTTCACCGTATGGCAGAACGTGTTCCGCAACGCGCGGCTGCAGCGCGGCGAAACACTGCTGGTGCAAGGCGGGTCGAGCGGCATCGGCGTCACCGCGATCCACCTGGCCAAGGCCTTCGGTGCAACCGTCATCGTCACCGCGGGCAGCGACGACAAGTGCGCCGCCTGCCTGCGCCAAGGCGCCGACCACGCGATCAACTACCGCACGCAGGACTTCGCGGCCGAGGTCAAGCGCATCACAGCCGGACGTGGCGTCGACGTGGTGCTCGACATGGTCGGTGGCGACTACATCGCGCGCGAGGTCGAATGCCTGGCCGAAGATGGCCGCCTTGCGCTGATCGCGGTGCAGGGCGGCACCAAGGCCGCGCTCGACGCCGGTGCGTTGCTGCGCAAGCGGCTGGCGATCATCGGCAGCACGCTGCGCCCGCGCTCCATTGCCTACAAGACCGGGATCGCGCGCGAACTGCGCGAACAGGTCTGGCCGCTGATCGAGGCCGGCACCGTGCGCCCGGTGATCCACACCGTGTTTGCTGCCGAGCAAGCCGCGCAGGCCCATGCCCTGATGGAATCGAGCGTGCACGTGGGCAAGATCGTGCTCGACTGGACCCGGCCATGAGCCTGTTGCGCCGCGCAGGCCTGGGTCCGGTCAATGACTACCGGCGCAGCGCCAGGAGAGCCTCATGAACGAACGCCGCAAGTTGATCGTCGGCAACTGGAAGATGCACGGCAGCCGCCCGGCCAACGCCGAGTTGCTTGCGGGCATCGTGGGTGCACGGCCCTACGCCGCCGACGTCGCGGTGTGCGTGCCGTTCCCGTACCTGTCGGACACGGCGGTCAGCTTGGCCGGCTCGGACCTGCGCTGGGGCGCGCAGGACTGCTCGATGCACAAGCAGGGCGCCTACACCGGCGAGGTCTCGGCCGGCATGCTGGCCGAGTTCGGCTGCCGTTACGTGATCGTCGGCCATTCGGAGCGCCGTGCGCTGCACGGCGAGTCCGAACAGCTGGTGGCCGACAAGGCCAAGGCGGCGCTTGGCAGCGGCGTGACCCCGATCGTGTGTGTCGGCGAAACGCGCGAGCAGCGCGAGGCCGGTGAGACTGCGGCGGTCGTCAAGCGCCAGTTGTCGGCCGTGATCCACACCTTGGCGCACTGCGCGTCGGAGATGGTCGTCGCCTACGAGCCGGTGTGGGCGATCGGCACCGGCCTGAGCGCCACGCCCGAGCAGGCGCAGCAGGTGCACCAGTTGCTGCGCGCGCAGCTTCAGGCGGCCACGGCGCATGCTGCGCGAATGAAGATCCTCTACGGCGGCAGCGTCAAGCCGGACAACGCGGCCACCTTGTTTGCTCAACCCGACATCGACGGCGCGCTGGTGGGCGGCGCCGCACTCAAGGCGGCCGATTTCGTCGCCATTTGCCGCGCCGCCAGCTGAACACAGCGCGGCGCGCGCGACCCTCCCGTATCGAAGGACAACATGCAGATCTGGAACACGCTATTACTGGCCCTTCAGCTGATTGCCGCGCTGGTGATGATCGGCCTGGTGCTGATTCAGCACGGCAAGGGCGCGGACATGGGCGCGTCGTTCGGCAGCGGATCGTCGGGCAGCCTGTTCGGCGCCACCGGCAGCGCCAATTTCCTTTCGCGCTCGACGGCGGCCTGCGCGACCGTCTTCTTCGTCTGCACGCTGGCCCTGGCGCTGATGTCGAATGCGGGCGGCCGCTCGCCGGCCAGCAGCGGCGGCAGCGTGCTCGACCGGCCGGCCAACGCCGCCAGCGCACCGGCCGTGCCGGCCATTCCGGGGGCCGTGCCGGCACCGCTGCCTGCCAGTGCAGCCGCTGCGGCGGCGCCGGCGGCCTCCGCGACCCCCGCGATCCCCAAGTGACGACGGCGGTGCGCGGGTACCACGCACCGGCTTTCGACAGGGGTCCGAACTAGGGAAGTCCCTTGATTTCGGGCTAGAATGCAAAGCTGTTCGGCGCGCTGATCCTCAGGTGTGTCGAACGTGCTGCGGAGCAGGTTCACGTCGTGCC
>CALBTN010000338.1 GCA_937967345.1 uncultured Rubrivivax sp.
AGCCGATGTGGCAGTCGATGCCCACCACGCGCAGCCCCGGCAGCGCGGCGGCGCGGCGGTAGGTGGCCAGCGCCTGGTCGTGGGCGATGCCGAACTTGTTGTCCTTCAACCCGGTGGAGATGTAGGGGTGGGTGCCGGCATCGACGTCGGGGTTGACGCGCAGGCTCACCGGCGCGGTGCGGCCCTCGGCCGACGCCACCTGTGACAGCAGCTCCAGTTCGGCCGGGCTTTCGACGTTGAAGCAGCGCACGCCGGCGTGCAGCGCCTCGCGCATCTCGGCACGGGTCTTGCCGACGCCGGAGAAGACCACGCGCGACGCCTCGCCGCCGGCGGCCAGCACGCGCTGCAGCTCGCCGCCGGAGACGATGTCGAAGCCGCAGCCGGCACGCGCGAAGCTCTGCAGCACGGCCAGGCTGGGGTTGGCCTTCATCGCGTAGCACAGCAGGTGCGCGCGGCCGCCGAGCGCGCGCTGGTACGTGGCCAGCGCGGCCAGCATCGCGCGCTGCGAATAGACGTACAGCGGCGTGCCGAACTCGCGTGCCAGCGCGGCCAGCGAGCAGCCGTCGAGGTACAGCTCGCCGCCGTCGCGCGTCAGGTAAGGGGCGCCGGGCAGGTTCATCGCGGGTCCGGTGCGGAAGCGGCTGGCGACGCCGGTGCGGCAGCCGCAGCCTGCGACGCGGGCAAGGTGAGCGGCCCTTTCTGGCCGCAGCCGGCCAGCCCGGCCAACCCGATCGCTGCCGCCAGCAGCCACATCAGGCTGCCTGAGCGCGTGCGCGCCGATGAACGCGGCAGGGCCTTTGCGAGGCGCGCGGTGGCCGCGGACGGCGCGGCTACACTGGCTGTCGAGCTTGAATGCATCGCCTGGATTTTAGTGACGATGAGCCGCTGCCCCGACGCCACACCGCTGAGCGATGGCGAGTACCGCCGCCTCACCGCCGCCGTGCTGGCGGCGATCGAGGCCCATGTCGACCGTTGGTTGCAAGCCGACGTGATCGACATCGACACCCAGCGCAGCGGCGGCCTGCTCGAACTGGTGTTCCCTAACGACAGCCGCCTGATCGTCAACACCCAGCCGCCGCTGCACGAGCTGTGGCTGGCCGCGCGCGCCGGCGGCTACCACTTCCGCCACGTCGACGGCCGTTGGCTGGACACGCGCGACGGCAGCGAATTCTTCGGCGCACTGTCAAGCCACGCCAGCGCCCAGGGCGGGCGCGAGCTTCGCTTCACCCCGGCCTGAGCGGCGCCTGGCCTGCGCGCGGGCGGGCGGTCAGCGCCGGAACAGGTCGAGGATGCTGCTGCGCTCGTCGCTGGTCGGTGCCGGCGGCATCACGTCCTCGAGGCCCAAGCTGCGCACGCCGGCGCCGTGGCTGAACTCGTCGAAGGCCCAGTCGCCGTCGACCTGGGTCACGCCCTCGGGCGGCGTCAGCTCCTGCACCGGCACGCCCTTGAGCGCGTACGACATGTACTCGATCCACACCGGCAGCGCCAGACCGCCGCCGGTCTCGCGGTCGCCCAGCTTCTTCGGCGTGTCGTAGCCGATCCACACCACCGCGACCAGCTTGGGCTGGTAGCCGGCGAACCAGGCATCCATCGCGTCGTTGGTGGTGCCGGTCTTGCCGAAGATGTCGCCGCGGCCCAGCGCGCGCTTGGCCGACGCCGCGGTGCCCGAGCGCGTCACCTCCTGCAGCAGCGTGTTCATGACGAAGGCGTTGCGCGCATCGAGCACGCGCAGGTCCTCGTCCAGCGGCCGGGGCACGGCCAGCGACAGCACGCGGCCCTTGCTGTCGCTGACCTTGGCGATCAGCATCGGCTGCACCAGGTAGCCGCCGTTGGCGAACACGCCGTAGGCGCTGGCCATCTGCAGCGGCGTGACCGAGCCGGCGCCCAGCGCCATCGTCAGGTAGGCCGGGTGCTTGTCGGCTTCGAAGCCGAAGCGCGTGATCCATTCCTGCGCGAACTTCGGGCCCACCGCTTGCAGCAAGCGGATCGACACCATGTTCTTCGACCGGGCCAGCGCGGTGCGCAGCGCCATCGGGCCGTCGAACTTGCCGTCATAGTTCTTCGGCTCCCACGGCTGGCTGCCGGTGGCGCCGGCATCGAAGAACAGCGGCGCGTCGTTGATCACCGTCATCGGCGTGAACCCCTTGGCCAGCGCCGCCGAGTAGATGAACGGCTTGAAGGCCGAGCCGGGCTGCCGCCAGGCCTGCGTCACGTGGTTGAACTTGGACTTGCCGTAGTCGAAGCCGCCGACCAGCGCGCGGATCGCGCCGCTGGCCGGATCGAGCGAGACGAACGCGCCTTCGACCTCGGGCAGCTGGGTCAGCGACCAATCGCCCTTGGCGCCGCGCAGCGCACGCACCACCGCGCCGCGGCGAATCTGCAGCTTCGGCTCGGCCTTGGTCGACAGTCCCGAGGCCACCGGCTTCAGGCCGTCGCCGCTGACGGTGAGGGTCTCGCCGTCTTGCAGCATCGCCACCACCTTGCGCGGCGAGGCTTCCAGCACCACCGCCGCGCGCAGCTCGCCGTTGTCGGGGTGCTCGGCCAGCGCCTCGGCGATGCGCGCGTCCAGCGCCTCGGGCGCGCCCGGCAGGTTCACGTAGGCCTCCGGGCCGCGATACCACTGGCGCTGCTCGTAGTTCATCAAGCCGCGCCGCAGCGCGCGGTAGGCCACCTCCTGGTCGCCCGAGCGGATCGTCAAGGTCACGTCCAGCCCGCGCGAGTAGGCTTCGGCGCCGTACTGCGCGAACACCAGCTGGCGCGCCGTCTCCACCGCGTACTCGGCATGC
>CALBTN010000339.1 GCA_937967345.1 uncultured Rubrivivax sp.
CGATCAGCAGGTGCGGGTGCGGCAACTGGTGCACCGCCACCGTGGTGCGGGTCGGGCCGTCGTAGTCGAAGAACTCGGCCCAGGTCTGGTTGAAGCCGCCGAAGTCGTTCATGTTGACCAGGAACACCTGGGTTTCGACCAGGTCGCGCAGCTCGGCGCCGGCGCTGGCCAGGATGTCGCGGATGTTCTCGATCACCGCACGGGTCTGCGCGCGGATGTCGAGCTTCGTCACGCCCATCTCGTCGACCTCGACGCCGGCGAAGCTGTTGTCGGGGCGGCGCGAGCTGGTGCCCGAGACGTAGATGAAGTCGCCCGCGCGCTTGCAGTGCGGAAACTTGCCACGCGGTTTGGCCTTGCCGGCGATCAGGTGGGCAGCGGTGGACATGCTTAAACCTCCAGGTGATTGATCGGCGTCCTGCATCACGGCAGGTCACTGCACGACGCTGATGGCGATGCCCTTGGCGCCGACGTCGAACTGCATCAGGTCCACGCCCACCGCCAGCGGACCCGCATAGGTCTTGCGGGTTTCGCGCACGATGTCGGCATCGTTGGGCGCAGGGGTTTGCGGATCCTCGTAGCGCGCGATGTGGCTGTATACCGCCAGCCTGGGCTGCGTGCGCTCGAACACCGTGCCCGCCTGCTCGGGCGACACGTGGTGCGCGAAGATGCGCTGGAAGGCCGGCGAGCGCTCGAGCAGCTTCGGATCGATCGCCGCGACCTCGTGGATCAGCAGGTCCACGCCCTTGCCCTGGCGCACGATCTCCTCGGTCAACCGGGTGTCGCCGGAGATCACCACGCTGCGTCCGTCGTAGTCGATGCGGTAGCCCACCGCCGGCTTGATGACGTCGCCGTGGTCGACGACGAAACTCGTGACCTTGACGCCGTCGCGCTCGTAGACCACGGCCGGCGCGTCGAACTCGCGCGCATCGACCGCGATGCCGGCGCTCGGGTTCTGCTCGTCGACCAGGCGGATCTTGATGTCGTCGGCGAAGGCGGTCTGCAGCCCTTCCATCAGCCGCTTGGTGCCCGGCGGGCCGTAGATCAGGAAGGGTTTCTGGCGCTGGCCGTAGGGCGGGCGCAGCCAGCCGGTGAGCCACAGGTCGGGCAGGCCGGTCAGGTGGTCGGAATGGAAGTGGGTGATGAAGTGCGCGTCGATGCGGCCCATCGGCACCTTCAGCTGCCACAGCCGGATCGTCACGCCGCGGCCCATGTCGAACACCAGCTTTTGCGAGCCGGCCTCGACCAGCGTGCTCTGGCTGAAGCGCTCGGGGCGCGGGTTGGGCACGCCCGAGCCGAGCAAGGTGACCTTGAAGTCGCCGCTTTGCGCCAGCGCGGCGCTGCAGGCCAGCGCGAGCAGCGCGGCCAAGATCGAAGAGAGTTTTTTCATGCGGCCGACTCCTGGTTGGCGGTGTTGAACGAAACGCTGCCGAGCGCACCGGCGCCGCTGCCGACGTGGCATGCCACGTGCAGCCCCGGGCGCAGTGCCTCGGCCGCGGTGGCGCCGCCGGCCATGACCAGCGAGCCCGCGGGCAGACTCATGCCGGCGGCGTGCAGCAGCTGCGAGGCCTGCACCACCGAGCGCAGCGGGTGGCCGAGGATCGCGGCGGTCGAGCCCACCAGCACGTCGCGGCCGTCGAACTGCACGCGCACGCCGGCGTTGGCCAGGCCGTCGAACTTGCGCGACCAGGGCCCCACCACCAGCCCGGCCGACGAGCAGTTGTCGGCGACCACGCCTTCGAGGCTGAACTTGAAGTTGCGGTAGCGCGAGTCGATGATCTCCAGCGCCGGCGCCACCGCTTCCAGGTAGTCCGCCGCCTCGAGCGCGGTGAGCGGCGCGTCGATCGCGCGGCGCGTGACGAAGCAGACCTCGGGCTCGACCCGCGGGTGGATGTAGCGCGCGAGGTCGACGATGCCGCCGTCTTCTTCGATCATGCCGTCGGTCAGCAGCCCCCAGATCAGGCTGTCCACGCCCATCTGCACCATCTTCGCGCGGCTGGTGAAACCCAGCTTGATGCCCTTGGGGCGCTCGCCGCGCTCGATGCGCCGCGCGATCGACGCGCGCTGGATCTCGTAGGCCTGGGCCAGCGTGAAGTGCCCGGGCGCAAAGGGGTCGACCTCGCGGCGCTCGAACGCAGCGCGGTCCAGCACCGCGGCGGCTTCGTGGATCATGCTCATGCTGTCGCCTCTTTTGTTCAAACGCGCGCGAACACCGCACGCACCGACCCCAGCCCCTCGATCTGCGCAGTGAACACGTCGCCGGGCTCGACCACGACCATCGGACCGAGCGCGCCGGTCAGCACCACGTCGCCGGCGCGCAGCGGCGTGCCCATGCGCACCATCGTGTCGGCCAGCCAGACGGCCGCGTTCAGCGGGTTGCCCAGGCAGGCGGCGCCGCCGCCCACCGACACCGGATCGCCGCGGCGCTCCATCACCATGCCGCAGCCGGCCAGGTCGAGTTTGCGCAATGCCACCGGCCGCGTGCCGAGCACGAACAGGCCCGACGACGCGTTGTCGGCCACGGTGTCGGCGAGCCGGATGTCCCAGTGGGCGATGCGGCTGCCCACCACTTCGATGGCCGGCAGCGCATAGGCGGTGGCCGAGATCAGGTCGGCCACCGTGTGCCGCGCATGCGGCAGGTCGCGCTGCAGCACGAGCGCGATCTCGGCTTCGGCCTTGGGCTGCATCAGCCGCGACCAGGCGATCTCCTCGCCGTCGGCCACCGCCATGTCGGCGAACAGCGCGCCGAAGTCGGGTGAGTCGACGCCGAGCTGCTGCTGCACCGCCTTCGAGGTCAAGCCGATCTTGCGCCCGACCAACCGGCCGCCCGCATCGAGCCGGCGCTGGCTGATCTGCTGCTGCACCGCGTAGGCCGCGCCGAGCACGTCGCCGTCGCTGGCCGCGGCCTCGATCGCGTCGCGCACGGGTGCGATCGGCTGGCCGCTGGCCGCGGCCTGCCACAAGGAATCGGACACCGGCTTGATGCGCTGATTCAACTCCACTGTCCTCAACATCATGGCGGTCACTTTCGGTGTGGCTGCGGCGCCGGCCTGGCCGGGTGTGGCACCCAACCGCGCCGGGGCGGGCGGTGCGTGCGGGGCCGATCGGGTGGTGGGCTGCCTGCGCGGTCGTTGACCACTCATGCAGCGAATGCCGGGCAGTCTAGTCAGCGGGGCGGGATCTGACCAATGAAACGATGGGCCCGAACCATAGACGCAAGGAATACCAGGAGCCCTGCGGTTCGACGCGCGGCGCAAAGCGGCCGCAGGCCGCTTTGCGCCGAAAGCGACCGTGCCGCCATGCGAGATCCGCATCAACCCATCAAACTGCGCCGCAGTTGCAGCGCCTCGGCCACGTGCGCGGTGGCGATGTCGTCGGCGCCGGCCAGGTCGGCGATGGTGCGCGCCACCTTCAGCGCGCGGTGCAGGCCGCGGCTGGACCAGCCCAGGCGCTGCGCTGCGCTTTGCGCGAAGCGCGCGGTGGCCGCGTCCATGGTGCACAGCGCGTCGATGCGTCCGGCATCGAGTGCGGCATTGGGCGCTTGCTGCCGCTGCTGCTGGCGCGAGCGTGCGGCGGCCACGCGCGCGGCCACCGCCGCCGAGTCTTCGCCGTCGGGTGCGGCCAGCAACTGCTCGGGCCGCACCGCGTGCACCTCGACCTGCAGGTCGATGCGGTCCAGCAGCGGCCCCGACAACCGGCCCTGGTAGCGCACGATCGCATCGGGCGTGCAGCGGCAGTTCCTGCCGCTGGCGGCGAAGGCACCGAGGTAGCCGCAGGGGCAGGGATTCATCGCCGCGATGAGCTGGAAGCGCGCCGGAAAGGTGGCTTGCCGCGCGGCGCGCGAGATCGTGATCTGGCCGGTCTCCAGCGGCTCGCGCAGCGAATCCAGCGCGGCGCGCGCGAACTCGGGCAGCTCGTCGAGGAACAGCACGCCGCCGTGCGCCAGCGAGATCTCGCCCGGCCGCGGCGGTGAGCCGCCGCCCACCAGCGCCACTGCGCTGGCCGAATGGTGCGGCGCGCGAAACGGCCGCTGACCGAAACTGCCCGAATCGAAACCCGGTGCCGCCAGCCCCTGCAATGCGGCGCTGTCCAGCGCTTCGTCCAGCTCCAGCGGCGGCAGGATGCCGGCCAGGCGTTGCGCCAGCATCGACTTGCCGGTGCCCGGCGGGCCGATCAGCAGCAGGCTGTGCGCGCCGGCAGCGGCCACCTCGAGCGCGCGCTTGGCGGCCGTCTGGCCCTTGACCTCGAGCAGGTCGGGCGCGGGCACGCGAGGCGGTGCCGCCGGCGCCACGGCGCGCGGCAGTTCGGGCGCAGGATCGACGGCGGGCTCGGCCGGCAGCAGCGCAGCCACCACCTGCAGCAGGTTGTCCGCCGCGCGAATGTCCAGGCCGGCCAGTTGCGCGGCGCTGCCCGCGCTGTCGCGGGGCAGCACCAGCGTTCGTTCCACCCCGGCGCGCTTGACCGCCAGCGCCAGCGCCAGCGCGCCGCGCACCGGGCGCAACTCGCCGGCCAGCGACAGTTCGCCGGCGAACTCGTAGCCCGCCAGCCGTGCGGCGTCGATGTGGCCGGCCGCGGCCAGGATGCCCAGCGCGATCGGCAGGTCGAAGCGGCCCGACTCCTTGGGCAGATCGGCCGGCGCCAGGTTGACCGTGATGCGCTTGTTGTGCGGGAAGGCAAAGCCGCTTTGCACCAGCGCGGCGCGCACGCGCTCGCGCGACTCCTTGACCTCGGTGTCGGCCAGCCCCACCAGCGTGAAGCTGGGCAGGCCGTTGGCCAGATGCACCTCCACCGTCACCGGCGGAGCCTGCAGCGCGTCGAGCGCGCGACTGTGGACGACGGCGAAGGACATGGCTGCACATGATGCCAGTGCCGCCCGCGCGGATCGCCGCCGGCTCGACGCGATCTGTACGCCGCGGCCCGAAGTCTTGATGCCTTCTTTGCGCGGCGCTTCCTAGAGTGCAAGGCCTTTGCGCGCCGCTGCGCGCCGCCCTGCCCGAGCTTGACCCAAACCGCCCCCACGACGCATGACGACGCTGACGCATCGCCGGCCGCTGCGGCGACGCAGCCGATGCGTGCTTCATGCCGGTGCCGCCAGCCTGGGTGCGGATTGCCGAACGCACCAAAGTGGCTCAGCCGCAGTGCATCACGCCCTGCGGTTGGGCGCCGTGCGCTGCTTGATGCCGGATACGCACCCAAGTTCAGCGCGTGGACGCGGTGGCACGCATCGTGCGTATGGCTGCTGCGACTGCCTTGCAACCTGATCGACCCATCGAACCCGGAGCCCGTAGATGAAACCGTACCCCTATGCCCTGGCCGCACTGCTTGGCGTGAGCGCCTTGCCCGGCCTGGCGCAGACCGCCGCCGCTGCGGCGCAGCCCGAGTTCACGCTCAGCGGCAACCTCGGCGTGTTCTCCGACTACCGCTTCCGCGGCATCTCGCAGACCAACAAGAAGCCCGCCATCCAAGGCGGCATCGACTTCGCGCACGCCAGCGGCCTGTACCTGGGCAACTGGAACTCCAACGTCGACAGCGCGATGTACAACGGCGCCAACGTCGAGATGGACTTCTATGGCGGCTGGAAGACCACGGTCGAAGGCTTCGGCTTCGACCTCGGCGCGATCTACTACTACTACCCCGGCTCGGGCGACAACCCGGGCACGTTCAGGGTCGACAACACCGAGCTGTACGCCGGCGCGAGCTGGGGCCCGATCGCGCTGAAATACAGCTACGCGGTGTCCGATTTCTTCGGCGTGCCGGGCACCAAGGGCGCTTACTACGTGCTGCTCAGCGGCGCGCACGACTTCGGCAACGGCTTCGGCGTCAACGCCGCGGTGGGCTACCAGGGCGGGCTGAAGAACGGCGACCCCGGCTACAGCTCGTGCGTCACCGAGATGGACGGCCAGGTGTCGTGCAGCATCACCGACTACAAGCTCGGCGGCAGCTACACCGTCGACGGCTGGGTGATCGGGCTGGCCTACGTCTCGACCAACCGCGATCTGACCGCAGGCACCGCGGCCAACCGCAACCGCAACATCGGCAACGGCACCGCGCTGCTGTCGGTGGCCAAGACCTTCTGAGCGCCCGAAGGAGAACAACCATGAAGATGGTGACTGCCGTGGTCAAGCCGTTCAAGCTGGACGAAGTGCGCGAAGCCCTGAGCGCGCTGGGCGTGCAGGGGCTGACGGTGACCGAGGTCAAGGGCTTCGGCCGCCAGAAGGGCCACACCGAGCTGTACCGCGGCGCCGAGTACGTGGTCGACTTCCTGCCCAAGGTCAAGGTCGAGGCCGCGGTCGACGATGCGCTGGTCGAGCGCGTGGTCGACGCGATCGAGGCCTCGGCGCGCACCGGCAAGATCGGCGACGGCAAGGTCTTCGTGTCCGATCTCGAGCAGGTGCTGCGCATCCGCACCGGCGAGACCGGCAACGCCGCGCTGTAGCACCCGAGCCCTTCACCCAGCGCGGCCTTGCCGCAACGCGGCGTGCCACGGGCATGGCTGGCAGCGGCGCGCGCGCATGTCTAGCGAGCGATCATCATGAAAAAACTCATCGCCATCCTCACCCTGAGCCTCGTCGCGCTGGGCGCGACGGGCCACGCGCTGGCGCAGGACAGCGCCGCCGCGGCCGCGGCCGCGCCCGAAGCCGTGCAGACGGCGGCGCCGATTGCGGCGCCGGCTTCGGCCGAGCCGGCCGCGCCGGCCGCCGCAGCCCAAGCACCCGCCGCCGCCCCGGCCGCCGCCACGCCCACCCCCGACAAGGGCGACGTCGCCTGGATGCTGCTGGCCACGCTGCTGGTGATCATGATGACCGTGCCCGGGCTGGCCCTCTTCTACGGCGGGCTGGTGCGCAGCAAGAACATGCTGTCGGTGCTGATGCAGGTGATGGTGACCTTCT
>CALBTN010000340.1 GCA_937967345.1 uncultured Rubrivivax sp.
CGTGCCCATCGTCGTGGCCGCGCCGCAGCGCCTGGGCGTGCTGCACAACGTGCCGACCTTCAAGGAAGTGGGGCTGGAGCCGGTCAACCGCATGGCCTATTACGGGCTGCTGGCGCCCAAGGGCACGCCCAAGGACATCGTCGACAAGGTGCACGCGGCGACGCTGAAGGTGCTGCAGGACCCGGCGGTGCGCAAGCGCATCGAGGACACCGGCTCGCTGATCGTCGACAACACGCCGGCCGAGTTCGGCGCGCAGATTGCGGCCGAGTTCAACGTCTACAAGGACGTGGTCGCCAAGCAGAAGCTGGGGCTCGAATAACCCGCGAAGCAGCGCTGCTTTGATGCGAAGCCACCGCAAGGTGGCTTCGCCGCCTTCATCGCTGATGGACCCACTGCAAGCCAGCAAGGACATGATCGAGCGCTTCATCGAGGCGCTGTGGATCGAGGACGGGCTGGCCGCGCTCACCCAGGCCGCCTACCGGCGCGACCTGACGCTGCTGGCGCGCTGGCTGGCGGCGTCGCAGGGCAGGGCGATCGGGCAGGCGCGCGAAGTCGACCTGCTGGCCTACATGGCCGAACGCCACGACGGCTCGCGCGCCACCAGCGCCAACCGGCGCCTGAGCGTGTTCAAGCGCTTCTGGCGCTGGGCGCTGCGCGAAAAGCGGGTCGATGCCGATCCGACGCTGAAGCTCGGCGCCGCGCGCATGCCGCTGCGCGTGCCCAAGAGCTTGAGCGAAGCGCAGGTCGAAGCGCTGCTGGCCGCGCCCGACGTGGCCACGCCACTGGGCCTGCGCGACCGCACCATGATCGAGCTGATGTACGCCAGCGGCCTGCGCGTGAGCGAGCTGGTCGGCCTGAAGACGGTGTATGTCAGCCTGGACGAAGGCGCGCTGCGCGTCACTGGCAAGGGCGCGAAGGAGCGCATCGTGCCCTTCGGCGCCGAGGCCCACGCCTGGGTGCGCCGCTACCTGGCCGAAGCGCGCGCCGCGATCTTGAAGGGCCAAAGCAGCGACGCGTTGTTCGTCACCGGCCGCGGCGGGCCGATGACGCGGCAGATGTTCTGGAAGCTGATCAAGGCGCATGCGCTGCGCGCCGGCATCCACGCGCCGCTGTCGCCGCACACCTTGCGCCATGCCTTCGCCACCCACTTGCTGAACCACGGCGCCGACCTGCGCGCGGTGCAGATGCTGCTGGGCCACGCCGACATCTCGACGACGACGATCTACACCCACGTCGCGCGCGAGCGGCTCAAGGCGCTGCACGCGCGCCACCATCCGCGCGGCTGAAGCGCGGGCGGCGGCCTCAGGGCGCGCGGGCGATGCCGGGCGGCAGCTGGGTCCACGGCAGCGCCGCCGGGTCGGCCGCCATCGGCCCCGGCGCCGCCGCCACCAGGATGTGCGAGGCGACCGGCGCGAACGCGGCGCGAAAGTGCACCGAGCTCTTGACCACCAGCAGCTTCATCTGCTCGGGCTGCGCGCCGAGAAAGCGAAACAGGTCCAGGTCGAGCATCTGGCACTTGCCGCTGACCAGATGGATGCGCATGCCTTCGATCTCGACGCCGGCGCTGGGGCCCAGCCGCACCGTGTGGCCCTGGGTCATCGGCCCGTGCAGCGGCAGCACGCCGCCGCTGAGCGACAGCACCTTGAAGCGCCCGCGCAGCGGCGCATCGCTGGGCCGCCCGTCGTAGCAGCGCACCGCCTTGCCCACCGCCAGGTCGAGCTCGGCGCCGACGCCCGCGGCGTGCGCGAGGCGCGCGGCGTCGGGGTCGAACAGCAGGCCCGCCGCCACGCGGCCCGGAAATCGCCGGCCGGCGCCGGCCGCGAGCAGCGCGTGCAGCAGCCCGGTGGTGTTGCTGTCGGCGCCGGCGCCGGGGTTGTCCTGGGTGTCGGCGATGACCACCGGCTTGTCGGCGGCTTCGGCCAGCGTCAGCGCGCGCTGCACCGCATCGGCTGGGCTCGGCAGGGCCTGCCGCCATTCGGGGCGCAGTTCGATCAACTCGTCGGCCACCCGCTGCACCGTCTTGTGCACGGTGGCGGCGTCGGCGCCGTGGCCGAACACCACGGGGCCGCATTCGTCGAAGTCGGCCGCCGGAAAACCCATCGCGAAGCTCAGCCGCACGCCGCTGCGCGCGTCGAGTTCGGCCAGGCGCTCGTACACGCCGCGCGCCGGCTGCATCGACGTGCACTGCGAGTTCAGCGGCAGCAAGAACGGCAGCCGCACCGCGTGCGTGTGCCACGCCCGGCCGCGCTGCCACAGCTCGGCCAGCAGCGCGGCGCAGCGCGCGCCGGTATCGGCGGCGTCGACATGCGGGTAGGTGCGGTACGCGCTCATCGCGCTGGCATGTGCCAGCATGCGCTGCGTGACGTTGGCGTGCAGGTCCAGGCTGACGACCAGCGGCATCGCCGGGCCGACCACCGCGCGCATCCGCTGCAGCAGCTCGCCTTCGGCATCGTCCAGGTGCTCGGCCACGGCGGCGCCGTGCAGGTCGAGGTAGACCGCGTCGAAACCGCCGCCCGCGGCGTCGCCCGTGATGTGTGCGGCGATGCGCTCGAAGGCGTCGCGCGTGACCTGCGCCGACGGGCTGGCGCCGGCCCAGGCCGAGGGCCGCAATGTCCAGCCGTGGCGGCGCGCTTCGCGGATGAAGCCGCCCATCGGCAGGCTGGTGGGGGCCAGCCGTTCCAGCATCGCCTCGCCGTGGCTGAAGGCGGGAAAGGTCGATCCGGCCTCGAACGCTGGCCAGTCGGCTCGGGTGGGTGCGAAGGTGTTGGTCTCGTGCTGGAAGCCGGCGACGAAGATGCGCATGGGGTGGGCGTGGCGAGCGTTCAGGCAAGGGCTCAGGATGCGCCCGCGTCGAGCGCCTGCAACTCGTGCTCGTCGAAGCCGGCGGCGCGGCGGGCATCCAGATTGAACGGGCCGCGCGGCCGCGGCGCGCCGTGCTCGCGGGCCAGCGCGGCGTAGGTGGCATGCACGTCGAGCCCGCGCTGCGCGCACAGCCAGCGGTACCAATGGTTGCCGATGGCGACGTGGCCGATCTCGTCGCGCAGGATGAGGTCGAGGATCTCGCCGCCGCGCGCATCGCCGGCAGCGAGCAGCTTGGCCTTGACCGCGGGCGACGCGTCCAGCCCGCGCGCCTCCAGCGTGCGCGGCACCAGCGCCATGCGTGCCAGCACGTCGTGGCGCGTGCGCTCGGCCATCTGCCACAGGCCGTCGTGGGCGTCGAAGTCGCCGTAGGCGTGGCCGAGCGAGCCGAGGTGGCCGCGCAGCAGCTCGAAGTGCAGCGCCTCTTCGCGCGCCACCTGCAGCCACTGGTGGTAGTAGTCGTCGGGCAGGCCGGCGAAGCGCCATACCGCGTCCAGCGCCAGGTCGATCGCGTTCAACTCGATGTGCGCCAGCGCGTGCAGCAGCGCGGCGCGGCCGAGCGGCGTGTGCACCGAGCGCGGCTTCAACCGCGTGTGCGCCACCAGCGCCGGCCGCGCCGGGCGGCCGGGAAGGCCGCCGGATTGTTCGATGGCCTCGGCGGCGCCAAGCGCGCCCCGCGGGTCGATGCCGCGCACGCCGCGGGCCTTGGCGTCGGGGTCGGGGCAGGCCAGCCACCGCAGCGCCTGGCGGCGCAGCGTGCCCATGCCGGGGGCGCTTTCGTGCACGCTCAACCGAACACCGCCACCACCTGGGTGCCATAGGCGGCGAGCTCGCCGCCGGGCGCCCACAGCAGCGAGCGGTGGTTGACGTAGCCGGCGTCGACCATCAGCGACTCGTTGTCGCTGCGCCACCAGCCGTCGGGCGCGACCGTGCTCAGCGGGCGCGGCTCGAGCGCCCAGCTGACCGAGCTGTTGGCCCCGGGCTGGCGCAACTGGCCGATCGCTGGCGTGGGCGGCAGGTCGGCCAGCAGCACGGTCTGCAGCTCGGGCGACAGCGCCGCGCCCGCGCCGTGGGCCAGCCGCAGGTGGATGCAGCTGTGCTGGCCCTCGCCGCCGCTGTAGGGCGGCGGCCCCTCGGCCCAGCGCAGATCGAAATGCTGCATGAAGGCCGGGCCGATGCCGCGCGGCAGCGCCGGCAGATCGGCCGCCTCGCGCAGCGCCTTGGGCCGGGCCGGGCGAAACGGCCGCAGGCTGGACGCAAGACCGGCGCCGAACACGCCGATCAGCACCGCCGCCACTTGATCCGCTTGGCGCGCTTGCGCCTGCACCTGGCACAGGTTGCGGCCCTGGCGCAGCAGTTGCACGCCGATCGCCACCGGCCCCGGGCTGACCGGCGCGACGAAGCAGGTCTGCAGCCCGCGCAGGCTGGCCTCGGCGGCGAAGGCGTGGCCGGCCAAGTCGCGCATCGCCACCACGCCCAGCATCGAGATCAGCCCGCCGTAGCAGGTGCGCCCCTGCAGCCAGTCGTCGGCCACCTGGAAATGCACCGCGTCGCGCTCGATGCGGCGGCCTGCGACAAGTGCGGACAAGGCGTTCGGTTCGGTCATGTGCAACGGGCGGGCGGCGTGCGCCGATTATTCCAGCGCGCTCGAGCTGGCATCATGGCCGACTCGTCTGGAGTTTTCGTCTGCCATGGACCAGCGCGTCGCCGCCACGCTTTCGACCAACCCGTTGCTGCAGGACTGGGACAACGCCTACGCGCTGCCGCCGTTCGCGGCGATCGGCCCGCAGCACTTCGAGCCGGCGCTGCGCGAGGCGATGCGCCAGCACCGCGCCGAACTCGACGCGATCGCCGCGCAGACCGAAGCGCCGAGCTTCGACAACACCGTGGCCGCGTTCGACCGCTGCGCGCGGCTGCTGGCACGCATCGACGCGGTGATGCACAACCTGGCCGCGTCGCACACCTCGCCCGAGCTGCAGGCGGTGCAGCTCGAGCTGGCGGCGCCGCTGGCCGCGCACGCCAGCGCGGTGTACATGCATGCGGGCGTGTTCGCGCGGCTGGATGCGCTGCACGCGCAGCGCGACGCGCTGGGGCTGACGGCGCAGCAGCTGCGGCTGCTGGAGCGCACGCACCTGGACTTCGTGCTTGCCGGGGCCAAGCTCGCGCCGCCGGCGCAGGCGCGCTACGCCGGGCTGATGGAGCAGCTGGCCGAGGCCACCACCCAGTTCGGGCAGAACGTGCTGCACGACGAGGCCGGCTACCAGCTGCGCTTGAGCGGGCCGGACGATCTGGCCGGGCTGCCCGACTTCGTGCGCGATGCGGCGCGCCAGGCCGCGCTCGAGCGCGGCCTGGGCGATGGTCACGTGATCACCTTGTCGCGCTCGCTGATCGTGCCGTTCCTGACCTTTTCCGAACGGCGCGACCTGCGCGAGCAGGCGTGGCGCGCGTGGGTGGGCCGCGGCGGGCATGGCGGCGAGCACGACAACCGGCCGCTGGTGCGGCGCATCCTCGAGCTGCGCTGCGAGCAGGCCGCGCTGCACGGCCATGCGTGCTACGCCGACTTCGCACTCACCGACACCATGGCCGGCACGCGCGCGGCGGTGCAGCAGCTGCTGGACGAGGTCTGGCCGCGCGCGCTGCGCGCACTGCAGCGCGAGCGCGAGCAGCTGCGCCAGGTGATGTCCGATCACGGCGCGGCCGCGCAGCCGATCGAGGCCTGGGACTGGCGCTACTGGGCGGAAAAGGTGCGCCAGCGGCACTACGCGCTCGATGACGCGCAGATCAAGCCGTACTTCGCGCTGCCGCGCGTGGTGCAGGCCGCCTTTGACTGCGCGCAGCGGCTGTTCGGCCTGCGTTTTGCGCCGCGCGACGACCTGCCGGTGTACCACCCCGACGTCAAGGCCTACGAGGTGCGCGACGCCGCCGGCCGGGTGGTGGCGATCTTCCTGCAGGACAACTACGCGCGCACCAGCAAGCGCAGCGGCGCGTGGATGAGCACGCTGCGCTCGCAAAGCCGCAATGAGCCGGGCGGCGGCAGCGCGCTGCCGGTGGTGCTGAACAACAACAACTTCGCCAAGGGTGCGCCCGGCGCGCCGACGCTGCTGTCGCTGGAGGACGCACGCACGCTGTTCCACGAGTTCGGCCACGGCCTGCACGCCATGCTGTCCGATGTCGCCTACGAGCGGCTGTCGGGCACGCAGGTGCTGAAGGACTTCGTCGAGCTGCCGTCGCAGCTGTTCGAGCACTGGATCAGTGAGCCGCAGGTGCTGAAGCGCCACGCGCGGCACTGGCACACCGGCGAGCCGATCCCCGATGCGCTGATCGAGCGGCTGCACGCGGCGCGGCGCTTCAACCAGGGCTACGACACCGTGCGCTACTGCGCCAGCGCGCTGGCTGACATGGCGGTGCACGCGCTGCCGCGCGAGCAGCTGGGTACCGACCTGAGCCGCTGGGAAGACGACGAACTGCGGCGCGCCGGGCTGCCCGACGGCGTGGGCTTCAACCACCGGCTGGTGCACTTCCAGCACCTGTTCGCCGGCTCGAGCTATGCCGCCGGCTACTACGTGTACCTGTGGGCCGAGGTGCTGGACGCCGACGGCTTCGAGGCCTTCGAGGAGGCCGGCGACCCCTTCGACGCGGGCATCGCCCAGCGGCTGCACCGCCACATCTATGCCAGCGGCAACAGCGTGGAACCTGGTGCGGCCTATGCGGCCTTCCGCGGCCGGGCGCCGCGGGTCGAAGCGCTGCTGCGCAAGCGTGGGCTGGATCTGGACTGAACGGTGATGGTGCGCTGGGCGGTTGGCGCGGCGCGGGTGGCCCGCGCTGCCCAGCGGCTCAGTGCCGCACGCCGAGAATCGCCCGAAGCGATTGCATGAAGCGCGCCAAGTCCAGCGGCTTGGTCCAGTAGTCGGCAAAGCCGGCCTGCAGTGCGCGCTGGATGTCGCCGGGCATCGCGTTGGCCGACACCGCGATGCAGCGGATGGCGGCGGTGGCAGCGTCGGCGCGCAGCCGGCGCAGCACCTCGAGGCCGTCGATGTCGGGCAACTGCATGTCGACCAGGATCAGCTCGGGCAGCGCCTCGCGCGCCATGCGCACGCCGTCCAGGCCGTTGCTGGCGGTGTGCAGGCGCACATCCGCGTGCTGGCCCAGCAGCTCCTGCACGATCAGCAGGTTCACCGGGTTGTCCTCGATGTACAGCAGCGCTGCTGCGCCATGGCGCTCGGACGGCCGGCTTGGCGGTGCGATGCTGGCAGCCGCGTGCCGTTCGGCGCGGGCCTGGCTGGGCGCGCCGTCGGGCAGCGTGACGTCGAACACGCTGCCTTGGCCAGGCGTGCTGCTCGCGTGCAGGCTGCCGCCCATGCGCTCGACCAGCGCCTTGACGATGCCCAGGCCGATGCCGGTGCCTTCGATGCCCTCGTGCTCGGCGCCCAGGCGGTTGAACGGCTCGAAGGCCTGCTGCAACTGCGCCGCATCCATGCCGCGGCCGCTGTCGCTGACGCGCAGCAGCACGGTGCCGGGGCCGGGGTGCGATTCGACCGTGACCTGGCCGCCTTCGCGGTTGTACTTGACCGCGTTGGTCAGCAGGTTCAGCAGCACCTGGCGCAAGCGCGTGGTGTCGGCCAGCGCGACGCCGGCTTCCACCCGGTTGTGCAGCGCCACCTTGCGTTGCTGCGCGTTGGCTGCCACCAGCGGCAGCGTCTCGGCCAGCAGCTGTGCCAGCACCACCGGCTGCGAGCGGATGCTCAGCTCGCCGCCTTCGATGCTGGACAGCTCGAGCACGTCATCGATCAGCGACAGCAGGTGCTGGCCGGCGCGCTGAATCTGTTCCAGCCGGCGGCGGCGGGTCTCGCCCGGCACCGTCGGGGCGTCGCCGAGCAGCAGTTGCGTGAAACCCAGCACTGCGTTCAGCGGCGTGCGCAGCTCGTGGCTCATGCGCGACATGAACTGCGACTTGGCGCGGCTTTCGCGCTCGGCGCGCAGCTTCTCCTCGTGCGCGATCTGCGCCTGGCGCGCGTCGGTGATGTCCCAGTTGATGCCGATGCGCCGTGTTGGCTGGCCGTGCTCGTCGCGCACCGCGACCGAGCGCGACGCGAGCAGCCGCCACTGGCCGTCGGGCCAGCGCACGCGGTATTCCAGGTACGACGCTCGCGCCTCGAGGGTGGCCTGCATCAGCTCGTGCAGGGTGGCGTCGCGGTCGTCGGGGTGGACCAGCGCCATGCGCTCGTCCACGCTCAGCGGCTGCGGCCGCGGCTGCAGGCCGCGCAGCCGCCACATCTGCTCGTCCCAGTACGGCTGGCCGCTCAGCAGGTCCTGCTCCCAGGTGCCCATGCCGGCGCCGCGCGTGGCCAGCGCGGCGCGCTCGCTGGCGCGGTGCAGCGCGGTCTCGGCCGCATGGCGCTCGGTCACATCGACCAATACGCCGTAAAAGTCGTGCCGGCCCGGCGGACCTTCGAGCCGCGAATAACTCAGCAGGTGGCGCGTCGCGCCGTCACTGCGCACGATGCGCAGTTCCTGCTCGAGGGTGGGACCGCCGCTCTTGGCCCACTGGCGGTAGCGCTGGCGTACCGCGTCGCGGTCGCCCGGGTGCACGAAGCGCCGCAGCCACTCGGCGGTGGACGGCGCGCTGCCACCCGCGGGCAGGCCGTGCAAGGCGAAGGTCTGGTCGCTCCAGCGCGCTGCAGCGGTATCGGCGAGCACGCTCCAGTAGCCGATGCCGGCGGCGTGAGCGGTCAGCTCGAACTGGCGCACCAGTTCGGTCTCGCGCTGGGTGGCGTGTACCCGCTCGCTGATGTCCAGGCCCACGCCCAGCAGCGCCACCGGCTGCCCTTGGGCGTCGCGCTGCGCGATGCGCCGGGTCAGCACGTGGCGCCAGCCGCCGTCGGCGTGGCGGAAGCGGATCTGCGCGTCCACCGGCATGCGGCTGCCCAGCGCCTGCTCGGTCGCGCTGCGCAACGCGGCGTGGTCATCCGCATGCACCAGCTCGCGCAACTGGGCGCTGCTGAGGTCGGCGCAGCCTTCGGGCAGCCCGAGCTCGAAGGCACGCTCGGTGATGCGCACGCGGTCGCTGTGCAGCTCGTGCCTGAAGACGATCACGTGGGCCAGTGTCAGCGCCAGGTTCAGCTGCTCGGCGGCCTCGGCGTCGGACCGTGCACGCGCCAGCGCCTCGGTGTCGTCGACGACGATGCCCAGCGCGCGCTCGGGCGTGCCTTGCGTACCGTTCTTCACCAGCCATTGCGAGTGCAACTGGCGCACCACGCCGTCGCTGCCGCGCACGCGGTAGCGGTGCGCGTAGCTGCCGGCGTGGCGGATCGACTCGCGGAAGGTCCAGCGCAGCAAGGCGCGGTCTTCCTCGACCACCGACTGCGTGGCCTGGTCGAAGCCGGGCGCGCCGTCGCTTTCGGCCAGACCCCAGATGCGGTGCATGTGGTGATCCCACCACCCCTGCAGCGTGCGGGTGTCGCGCTCCCAGACCGCGAGCCGACCGAAGTCTTGCGCCAGATCGAGCAACTCGCTCAGCCGCGCGGCCTCGGCGGCTTGCCGGCGCTGCTCGTCCGCCGCTTGCCAGTGCACCGCGCGCCGGCCGTCGGCCAGCGTCCCGAGCTGTGCGCGCCACCAGCGCGTGGCGATGCGCACGTCGCCGAGCGGCCCGGCCTGCGCGCTGCGCAGTGCCTGCTGCAAGCGCTGCGCATCGTCGGCTTCGAGGCGCAGCAGTTGCGCCAGGGGCTGGCCGCGCGCGGTGGCGGCGTCAGCGCCGGTCAGGTCCAGCAGCGCCGGGTTGCACCATTCGACCCGGCCCAGCCCGTCGCACAGCGCGATCGGCGTGGGCGCACGGTGCAGCAAGGCAATGGCGGTGGCGGGCTCGAGCCCGACGGTTGGCGCAGCTGCCAACACCTCGGGCTCGATACTGGCGGTGTCGGACATCGAGTCGGTGCGCAATCAGCGCGCAGTCTAGGCGAGGCTTGCGTTTGCGCCGTGGTGCCGACTGTGATTGTCGTGGCGGCCTGCACGGTGCACGCGCAACTGCCGCCCCTGTGCCTAGCGTGCGTTGGCGTCGATGCGTGCGCGCAGCTTGCCCGCAACCTGGCGCACCGCGGCGTTGGTCGAGCGCTCGGCGGCCAGCAGGCACTCGTGCGCGTAATCGGGGTCGGACTGCAGCTTTTCGACGTGCACGTGCAGCCCCTCGGCGGCGAGCAACCATTTCAGCTCGACGATGTCGACCAGCCGCAACGCGCCGTGCTCGGTCAATGTGCTTGCGTTCATGGGGTGGCTATGTAATCCCGCTGGACCTTCAAACAGCTTAACGCTGGACCGGTAACGCCGGCTGACGCCGACTAGAGTGAGCGCCCCAGCGCTCGAACGACAATTGCGGCATGGGAACCCTGTCGGTGAAGCCACCGTCCGCTCCTGCCACCTCGGCGGGCCTCGATGCTCAACTGCATGCAGCAGGATATGCGGTGCTCGATACCGCGTCATTCGTCCGAATGAACGATGTTGCGCTGCAGCAACTACAGCAGTGGGATCACTTCTGGAGCGACCTGCCGCCCGATGCCCACCTGCGCGACGGCGGGCGCTACCGGCATCGCCGCCATGGCAGTTTCGTGGTCGAAGGCGATGTACTGACGCTGGTGGCGCACCGTGCCCATTGGCAGCCGGTGCAATACAACGCGCTGCATGGCGGTATCGAACGCTGGTTCGAGCCGCTGCCCGATGCGCTGATGGCTGACCCGACCTGGGCGCGAATGCTGCTTGCGTTGGCGGATTGCGCCAGCCGGCTGCGCGGCGCGCGGCGCTGGTTCGTCGAGGCGCACCAGTTTCGTATCGACACCGGCGCCGACGGCATCGGCCGCCCCACGCCCGAGGGCGCGCACCGCGACGGCGTCGATCTGGTGGCGGTGATCCTGGTGGCGCGCCACAACGTCAAGGGCGGCGAGACGCGGGTGTTCGATGCGCGCGGCCCGCACGGCTTGCGCTTCACGCTGGACGAGCCGTGGAGCGCGCTGCTGCTCGACGACGAGCGCGTGATCCACGAGACCACGCCGATCCAGCCGCTGGACGCCGCGCGGCCGGCGTACCGCGACACGCTGGTGCTGACCTACCGCGGCGGCGGCTTTCAGCAAGCGGGGCAGCCGTGAGTCTGGCGATCGGCTTCGACGACGTGCGCCAGGCCGCCCAGCGCCTGGCGGGGGTCGCGCACCGCACACCCGTGTTGCGGTCGCGCCAGGCCGACGAGCGCAGCGGCGCGAGCGTGTTCTTCAAGTGCGAGAACCTGCAGCGCATGGGCGCGTTCAAGTTCCGTGGCGCCTACAACGCGCTCGCCCGCTTCACGCCCGAACAACGGCGCGCCGGCGCGATCGCGTTCTCGTCGGGCAACCATGCGCAGGCGGTGGCGCTGGCCGCGCGCTTGTTGGACATGCGCTCGGTGATCGTGATGCCGCAAGACGCGCCGCAGAGCAAGCTGGACGCCACCCGCGGCTACCAGCAGGGCATGGCAGGCAGCGAGGTCGTGCTCTACGACCGCTACCGCGAAGACCGCGAAGCGCTGTGCCGGCAACTGGCCGACGAACGCGGCATGACGATGGTTCCGCCCTTCGACCACCCGGACGTGATGGCCGGGCAGGGCACCGCCGCGCTCGAGCTGATCGAGGACGCGGGCGCGCTCGATGCGCTGCTGGTGTGCGTGGGCGGCGGCGGGCTGATCGCCGGTTGCGCGGTGGCGGCCAAGCAACTGCTGCCCGGGGTGGCGGTCTGGGGCGTCGAGCCCGAGGCCGGCAACGACACCCAGCTGAGCCTGCAGCGTGGCCAGATCGTGCGCATCGACACGCCGCAGACCATCGCCGACGGCGCGCAGACGCAATCCAGTGGCCAGCTCAGCTTCCCGGTGATCCAGGCCCTGGTGGCCGGCGTGCTGACGGTCAGCGATGCGCAGCTGGTGCAGACGATGCGCTTCTTCGCGTCGCGCATGAAGCTGGTGGTCGAGCCCACCGGCTGCCTGGCCGCGGCAGCGCTGCTCGAGGGCGCGATCGACCTGCGCGGCCAGCGGGTGGGCGTGATCGTCAGCGGCGGCAATGTCGATCTGCCGCGCCTTGCCGCATTGCTGGCCTGAGA
>CALBTN010000341.1 GCA_937967345.1 uncultured Rubrivivax sp.
GGCTATCCTCTTCATCGCGAAGGCGACGCAGAAGCTCGGCAAGGTCGATGACAAGTCGAGCATCCTCGATGACGCGGCGGAGCCGGTCCTTGACCACCGCGCGCGAGCCGTCGTGGCCCTGCAGCTCGCGCTGGAAGGCCAGCTCGATGCCTTCCTGGCCGCTTTCCTCGATGTTGGTGAAGCCCACGACGTGCGCGGCGGCTTCGCCCTCGGGGTACTTGCGGCGGTATTCGCTGAGCGCGTGCACACCCTTGACGTCCAGCGCCTTGACCTTGGCCCACAGCTCGGCGTCGACCTGGCGCTTCAGCCAGGCGAAGTGGCGGCTGCCTTCGAGCTTGTTGTCCAGCTCCGACGGCTTCATCTGCAGCAGCTTGGCCAGCGCTGCGCGCTCGGCGGCGTCGGCGGCGAAGTCCTTCGGGATCGCCCACACCGAGGGCACCGGCACGCTGGTGGCCAGCACCAGGCCGTTGCGGTCGACGATGCGCCCGCGGCTGGCCGGCACGTCGATCACGTGGCCGTAACGCTTGTCGCCCTGCGCCTGATAGAAGTCGTTGCCGATCAACTGCACGTACAACGCGCGCACCACCAGCACCGCGAAGGCCATGCCGACCAGCGCGACGACGAAACGCGAGCGCCACGGCGGCGTCTTGGACGCCAGCAACGGGCTGGTGGCGTAGTTCAGGTTGCGCACCCCGGCAGCGGCGGCGCGGCGCGACGGCTTGTCGAACAGCTTCATGGCGCCAAGGCCCCACTCGCAACAGCCGCGGCGGACGCCGAGCGCTGGTCCGGCAGCGGCGCCGAAGCCGCCGCCGCGCCGGCCGCGTCGTCGGCCACGTAGAAGGTGACGGCCGGCGTGGCGGTGCGCATGCGCAGCTTCTCGCGCGCCATCTTCTCCACCCGCAGGTGCGTGGCCTGCGCCTGCCGCTCGGCATCGAGCCGCTTGAACTCGGTCTGCAACTGCGCGCTTTCGGCACGCGCGCGGTCCAGCGCGTGGAACAGCCGGCGCGACTCGTATGCGGTCTTCACCAGGTACATGCAACTGGCCAACAGGGCAGCAAGCAGCAGCAGGTTCACGCGCGTCACGCTTGCGCGCTCCCACGGCCGGCGCGGCGCGGCGCACGGCCGCGGTCGGGCAGCGCCGCGGCCGCGCGTTCGTCGTAGGGCACCGCCGTGCGTTCGGCCACGCGCATCACGGCCGAGCGCGCGCGCACGTTGGCCGCGACCTCGGCGGCGCTGGCGCGCACGCGCGCCACCGCGCGCAGCCGGCGCGGCCGCGGCGGCGCAAACGGCGCGCGCCGGTCGGGTTCGTCGCGGCTTTCGCGCGCGATGAAGGTCTTGACCAGCCGGTCTTCCAGCGAATGGAAGCTGATCACCACCAGGCGCCCTTGCGGCGCGAGCAGTCGCAGCGCCGCGTTCAGCCCCTGTTCGAGCTCTTCAAGCTCGGCGTTGACGTGAATCCGAAGAGCCTGAAATGTGCGCGTTGCAGGGTTCTGGCCCGGCTCGCGGGTCTTGACCGCACCAGCCACGACTTCGGCCAGTTGGCCTGTGGTTCGAATTGCAGCCCCGCCCTGTCGGCGAGCCACAAGCGCCTTTGCAACCTGAACAGCAAACCGTTCTTCCCCATAGTCGCGGATCACCTGCGTGAGTTCGCGCTCGTCGGCGCGGGCCAGGAAGTCCGCGGCGGTTTCGCCGCGGGTCGTGTCCATGCGCATGTCCAGCGGCGCATCGAAGCGAAAGCTGAAACCGCGCGCCGGGTCGTCCAGCTGCGGCGAGCTCACGCCCAGGTCGAGCAGCACGCCGTCGAGCTGCGCGATGCCGAGTTGCGCCAGCTGCGCTGGCATGGCGGAAAAGCCGGCGTGCACCAGCGTCAACCGCGCATCGGCGATCGACGCGCCCGCGGCGATCGCCTGCGGGTCCTTGTCGAAAGCCACCAGGCTGCCGCGCGCACCCAGCCGCGCCAGGATCGCGCGCGCATGGCCGCCGCGGCCAAAGGTGCCGTCGACGAACGCGCCGTCGGGCGCGCGCACCAGCGCGTCGACCGCTTCGGCCAGCAGCACGGTGGTGTGCGCCCAGGGCTGCGCGGCGGTGGTCACAGACTCAGGCCCAGCACTTCGTCGGTCATGCCGGCAGCGATCACGCGCGCCTCAACCGCGTCGTGGCGCTGCTTGTCCCACAGCTCCAGACGGCGGCCGGTGCCGATCAGCAGCACGTCCTTGTTCAGCCCGGCGGCTTCGCGCAGCTCGGGCGGCACCAGCAGCCGCGACGCGCCGTCGATCTCGACGTCGACCGCACTGCCAAGAAAGATGCGGCGCCAGCCGTCGGAGGCGGCCTTCAGCGCCATCAGCTCGGATTCCACCGCTTCCCAGGTCGGGCGCGGATACAGCAGCAGATAGCCTTCGGGATGGCGGGTGAGCGTCAGCTGGCCGGCGCAGGCAGCGACCAGCGGGTCTCGATGGCGCACGGGCACGTTGATGCGCCCCTTGGCGTCCAACGCCAGAGCCGACGTTCCCCTAAACACCCACTCCGACACTTTTTTCCACCCGCAGCCACTAAACGACACTGTAGCTCACAAGAATCGGCAAATCAACGAAGCGGATCGAAAAAATCAATGAAATCAGTTACTTAGGGAGTATTTCTTCAGTTGATCCGAAGAAAAACATCGCAAAATTAAGAACTTGCGAGACCCACTGAAAGTGCTGCATTAGATCGGGCTCGAACGCCAAGCCGGGTCAGGCCGTGACAAAGTGCCGCCGCAGTGGCTGCGGCCCCCTCAAGACGGCGGTCTCTCGACCGCGGCCGACCGCTGCCGAGCAGCCCGGCGTTGCCGCGAGAGCGCAGTGGCTCGCGGGTGCTGCCACGCCCCCGGCGGGCACGCTCGGCCGCGAAAATTGCGCAAGCAAGCTCGGGCCGGCCGGCCGGCGCATGGACAATACCGCCCGCCACAGGAGCCGCCTTCTTCGTGAACACCGTCGCCCGCCCCTTGCCCGACCCCTTTGCCGAGGCGATGCCGCCGTCGCGGCTGTACTTCGACTTGCGCGGCCGCGTGTCGCGACGCCAGTTCTGGCTGCACGGCGTGCTCGCGCTGATCGGCGTCGCGCTGGTCGCGCATGCGCTGCTGGGCATCGCGCGCGTCAGCGCGGACACGGCCGACCTGGCCGTCAACCTGTTGCTGCTATGGCCGGCACTGGCGGTGTCGGTCAAGCGCTGGCACGACCGCGACCGGTCGGGCTGGTGGGTGCTGCTGAACCTGGTGCCGGTGGTCGGCTGGCTGTGGGCGCTGGTCGACAACGGCCTGGTGCGCGGCACGCGCGGGCCGAACCGCTACGGCGACGATCCGCTGGCTACGGCCGGCCAACGCTAGGCAGGCCAGCGGCCGCGGCCGCCCGCAGCGCCCGGCATCACAGGCCGCACCGCCTGCACCGCCTCAATCGACCTTCATGCCGGTGGCCTTGACGATCCGGCCGTAGCGCGCGGCGTTGGCTTCCAGCCGCGCCACCGCCGTCGGGCCGTCATCGGCCACGACCCGCATGTCCAGCGCGGCCAGCCGCGATTGCAGCGGTGTTGCGGCCAGCGCGGCCTTCAGCGCGGCACGCAGCGGAGCCATCACCGACTCCGGCGTCGACGCCGGCACCATCGCCACGTACAGCACCTCGAACTCCAGATCCTTCAGCCCGAGTTCGCCCACCGTGGGCACCTGCGGCAACAGCGGCGAGCGCGCGGTGCCGGTGGTGGCCACCGCGCGCAGCTTGCCACCCTGCACGTGCTGCAGCATGCCCGGCGTGGCCAGGATGCCGGCCTGCACCTCGCCCGACAGCACGGCCATCACCGCCGGCGCATTGCCCTTGTAGGGAATGGGCGAGATCTTGGCGCCGGTGTGCTCGCTGAAGATCTCGGCGGCAATGTGGCCGGGGCTGCCGCTGCCGGCGGTGGCAAAGGTGATCGGCTCGGCCTTGCCCAGTCTGACCAGCTCGGGCAGCGTCGCCACTTTCAGCGCCGGGTTGACGGCGATGGTCAGGCCCGACGAGGCCAGCAGCATCAGCGGCTTCAGGTCTTTCGACGCGAACGGCATCGCCGCATACAGCGACGGGTTGACGGTGAAGGTCGAGTCGATCGAGATCAGCAGGTTGTAGCCGTCGCCCGGCGCCTTGGCCACCTGGTCGGCGCCAAGATTGCCGGCCGCGCCGGGCTTGTTCTCGACCACGAACGGCTGCTTCAGCTCCTTTTGCAAGGCCTCGGCCATGGCGCGCGCGACGATGTCCAGCGGCCCGCCGGGCGTGAAGTTCACGACCACGCGCACCGGCTTGTTCGGATACGGCGCCTGCGCGAGCGCTGGCGCCACGCTGAACGCCGCGGCCGCCACGACCGCAGCAGCAAGCATGGGGGTGGTTCGGTGCTTCATCACGCTGTCTCCTGTGGCTGGGATGCGGGTTTCGGGATATCGCGCCGCCGCGCGCGGGCGCTGCGCCTAGCATTTTCCATCACGCCCCGCTTTGATGCATCGCAAGCTCGCGCGGGTCGCGGCGGCGCCTTGGCCGGCGCCGCGAGCACGCAGGACACAACGCCAGGCCGCTACAGCTCGAGCGTGTAGACCTCGGCGGCACGGCGTTCGGCGTGGCTGTGGCCCTGCAGCGCGCGATCCCACTCGCTGCCGTCCGCGCCGTGCACCGGCACCAGCCCGGCAACCATCTGCACCGCCTCTTCGGTGCCGGCATCGAACTCGGCCACGCACTGGCGGCTGGCAAGATACAGCCGCGCCACACGCGTGCCACCGGCGTCAATCACCACCAGGTAGCGTGCCGGCAAGCGATGCTCGGTCTGGGAATGCGGTCTGGGCGACTCGGCACCGTAGGTCTGGCTCATCCGGCGATGCTGCCACGGGCGCGTTGCTGCTGCTTGGCACACCCGGGCCACGCCCCCCGCACGACGAAGCCTCAGCCGTCGCGGCGATTGATTTCGTCGATCTGGCCGTTCAGCGTCCAGTAGTCGTACAGGTAGCCCAGGCCGAACAGCCCCAGCGTCAGCAGGTAGACGATGGCGGTGAACCACTTGCCCAGGTACAGCCGGTGCACGCCGAACACGCCAAGGAAGGTCAGGAAGATCCACGCCAGCGAGTAGTTCACGCGGCCGCTTTGGTAACGAAAGCTCGCCTGCCGGTCCATCGACGGGATCAGGAACAGGTCGACCAGCCAGCCGATGCCCAGCAGCCCGAGCGTGAAGAACCAGATCGTGCCGCTGATCGGGCGGCCGTAATAAAACCGGTGCGAGCCGGTAAAGCCGAACACCCACAGCCCGTAGCCGACGAGCTTGGAATGCGTATCGACGCTCATGTGATGTCTGTTCCGGGTCGTCTCGGGTTGAAACCGTGTCGCGGCGGCGTGCGCCCGAGCACATCGGCTGCCGGCGCTTGGGCCGCCGTGAACGGCGCCAGCGCATCGCGCACCCGGGCATTGCACCACAGCCGCCTTCGCCGATGCGCCACGCGCTTCGGCGCTTGGCCACGGCCGGCCCGGCGCCCGCTGGGCTTGGCCGCGGCCGCCGATCAGCGCGGCACGTGGAAGGTCGACTCGCGGCGCAGCACGGCACCGCTGGCCGTGCCGTCGGCGCCCAGCGTGCGCAGCTCGAACTCGATCGGCGTGGACTTGCCGCGCAGCGCCTGCGCGGCCTCGGGCGGCAGTTGCACGCGCGCGACCACGGTCTCGATGCCGGCCGGCGGCACCGCCACGTCGCGCGCATCGAGCTGCAGCGCGTCGATGCCCGACACCGCGATGCGGTAGCGCTGGGGCGACTCGGTGCGGTTCATGACGCGCACGCTGTAGACGTTCTCGACCACGCCGTCGTCGACGATGCGCGCCAGCGCGGCACGGTCGCGGATGATCTCGAACTGGAACGGGCTGCGCAGCGCGACGCTGACGGCAAAAGCCACGCTCGCGGCCGCGAGCAGCGCACCGTAGATCAGCACCCGCGGGCGCAGCACGCGCTTGAACATCTGCGCGCGGCTCCAGCCCTTGGCCATGCCGTTCTCGGTGGAGTAGCGGATCAAGCCCTTCGGGTAGTCCATCTTCTCCATCACGTCGTCGCACACGTCGATGCACGCGGCGCAGGCGATGCACTCGTTTTGCAGGCCGTTGCGGATGTCGATGCCGGTGGGGCACACCTGCACGCACAGCGTGCAGTCGATGCAGTCGCCCTTGCCTTGGGAAGCAGCGC
>CALBTN010000342.1 GCA_937967345.1 uncultured Rubrivivax sp.
TAGCCGCGAGGTTGTCGTTCCCTGCTTTTCCTCCCTGAGCAGGTGCCTTAGCGTGTTGACAGCGATAAGGCTTGCCGGCCGCGGCCTTCAGCGCCGCGGCCTTTTTCGTCCCGGCCCTGCAGTTTCGCCAACCCATAATCGGCCGATGGGCAGTGCGTATCCGTGGGTCAAGGCCTTTCACATCGTCTTCATCGCCGCCTGGTTTGCCGCGTTGTTCTACCTGCCGCGGCTGTTCGTCAACCTGGCGCAGGTGGCGCCTGACAGCGCGGCCGAGCGCGCGCGGTTGCTGGGGATGGCGCGCCGGCTGTATCGCTTCGGGCTGGTGCTGATGCTGCCGGCGCTGGCGCTGGGCCTGGTGCTGTGGCTGGGCTATGGCATCGGCCGCGGCCCCGGCAGCGGCTGGATGCACGCCAAACTCGTGCTGGTGCTGCTGGTGCTGGGCTACCAGCACGCCTGCGCCCGCCTGCTGCGGCGCTTCGAGCAGCACACGAGCCCGCGCGGCGAGCGCTGGTTGCGCGTGTTCAACGAATCGTCGGTGCTGCTGTTCACCGCCATCGTCGTGCTTGTCGTCGTCAAGCCGGCCTTGTAGCGGTGGGTGCGCAACGCAGCGCCGCGGCGCCGCTGGCGCTGGCCTACGCGGCGCTGCTGCTGTACGCGAGCCTGTATCCGTTCAGCGGCTGGCGCTGGCCGTCGGGCGCGTCGCTGGGCACGCTGGCGGCGCTGCATTGGCCGCCGTGGCGCGATCCGTTCGACGTGTGGTCCAACGTGCTGGGCTACCTGCCGTTGGGTGCGCTGCTGTACCTGTGGGGGGTGCGCGCCGGCCAGGCGCCGTGGCGTGCCGCCGCGGTAGCGCTGCTGGGGGCATCGGCACTGTCGTACCTGACCGAGGTGACGCAGCAGTTCCTGCCCGGGCGGGTGCCGTCGCGCGTTGACTGGGTGCTCAACAGCGCCGGCGCGGCCGCCGGCGTGGTGGTGGTGGCGTTGCTGCATGCGCTCGGGCTGCTGCAGCGCTGGCAGGCCACGCGCGAGCGCTGGTTCGTGCGCGACAGCGCCGGTGCCTTGGGCCTGCTGGCGCTGTGGCCGGTGGGCCTGCTGTTTCCGACGCCGGCGCCGCTGGGCGTCGGGCATGCGGCGGTCTTGCTGCGCGATGCGCTGGCGGCGCTGTTCGCGCCGGCGCCGTGGGCGCAGCGCTTTGTCGAACTGCTGCAGGCGCCGGCGGCCCCGGTGCAGCCGCTGCTGCCGCTGGCGGACGGTCTGGTGCAGATGCTGGGCTTGCTGGCGCCGTGCCTGGTGGCGTACAGCGTGGCGCAACGCGGCTGGCGTCGCGGCGCGCTGGTGCTGGGCGTGTCGCTCGTCGGTGTGCTCGCGACGACGCTGTCGACCGCGCTGAGCTTCGCCCCGGCCCACGCGCTGGCCTGGGTCACGCCGCAAACGCTGCCCGCGCTGCTGCTGGGCATCGCTGCGGCGAGTGCTTGCGCGTGGTTGCCGACCCGCGCCGCGGCCGCGCTGGGCTTGGTGGTGCTGGGTGCGCTGGTGGCGCTGGTGAACCAAGCGCCGGTGGACCCGTACTTCGCGCACAGCCTGCAAAGCTGGGAGCAGGGCCGCTTCATCCGCTTCCATGGCCTGGCGTTGTGGATCGGGCGGCTGTGGCCGTACGCGGCGATCGTGTGGCTGCTGGGCCGGCTCGGCCGCGACGGCGCCGCGCCGCAAAAGGGCCCGACGCCGAGATAGCGCGCCACGCTGCCTACAATTTGCGTCTGGGCGGCCCGCGTGCCGCGAAGGAACCCATTGAGCTACTACCGCCACCACATCTTCTTTTGCCTGAACGCGCGCGACAACGGCGAAGCCTGCTGTGCGCAGCACGATGCGCAGGCGGCGTTCGACCACTGCAAGGCGCGCGTCAAGGCGGCAGGGCTGGCCGGCCCCGGCGGCGTGCGTGTCAACAAGGCCGGCTGCATGGACCGCTGTGCCGGCGCGCCGGTGGCGGTGGTCTATCCGCAAGGCGTTTGGTACACCTATGTCGACGCGCAGGACATCGACGAGATCATCGATTCGCACCTGGTCGACGGGCGCGTCGTCGAGCGCTTGCTGCTGCCGCCGGACGTGGGCCGTTGATCGCGCGTGACCCGCCGGGGCCGCGTGCAAGGCTGCGCGCGTACGGCTTCGCCAGCGCGGACGGTGCACGCCGAAGCCGGTGGCTTCTTTCGTCTTTCCTGGGCAGTTGGCGCTGCTCGAATCCCTGGTGGTTGGTGTCTGGCCCGTCCAGTGTGCCGCCGCCGTTTCACGTTGTTCTAGACCCCCGATGAATCGATTCCTCGCGTTTTGCCTGGCTGCGGCCACTGCCTTGTCCACCTTCGCGCAAACGCCGCAACCTCCCGAGATCGCGGCGCGCCAGTACATCCTGGTCGACCTGAACAGCCAGCAGGTGCTGGCCGAACGCGAGGCCGACGTGCAGGCCGATCCGGCCTCGCTGACCAAGCTGATGACCGCCTACCTGGCTTTTGCCGCGATTCGCGACAAGAAGCTCAGCCTCGAGCAGACACTGCCGGTGTCCAAGCGTGCCTGGGCCGAACGCAAGGGCGGCGGCTCGCTGATGTTCATCGACACCACGATGACGCCCACGGTGGCCGACCTGCTCAAGGGCGTGATCGTGCAAAGCGGCAACGATGCGTCGGTGGCGCTGGCCGAGGGCGTCAGCGGCTCGCTCGACGCTTTCGTCGCGGCGATGAACAAGCAGGCGCAGGCCTGGGGCCTGAAGAACACGCAGTTTCGCAACGTCACCGGGCTGACCGAGCCGGGGCACTACTCGTCGGCGCGCGACGTGGCCACGGTGGCGGCGAAGATCATCACCGACTTTCCCGAGTTCTACGCGCTGTATTCGACGCGCCAGTTCACCTACAACCGCATCAAGCAGGACAACCGCAACCTGCTGCTGGGCCGCGACCCGACGGTCGACGGCATGAAGACCGGCTACACCGACAGTGCCGGCTATTGCCTGGTGGCCAGCGCGGTGCGCGACATGCCCAACGGCAAGCGCCGGCTGCTCAGCGTGGTGCTGGGCGCCGCCGAGAGCCAGAAGCTGCTGAATTGGGGTTTCCAGGCCTGGGACGCGGTGCGGCTGTTCGAAGCCGGCAAGCCGGTCGTCACCGTGAAGGTGTGGAAGGGCAAGGCCGCCGAGGTGCCGCTGGGCGCGCACGGCGCGCTGTACGTCAGCGTGCCCAAGGGCGAGGGCGACAAGCTCAAGACCGAGATCGAGCGCACCGACCCGTTGTCCGCGCCGCTGACGCTGGGCCAGCAGGTCGGACAGATCAAGGTCACCACCGCCGGCGGCGCGACGGTGGCCACGGTACCCCTGGTGACGCTGCAGCCGGTGGAACTGGCCGGCATCGTCAGCCGCACCTGGGACGCGCTGCGGCTTTGGATCCGGTAGCGGCTGCGCGACGACAGCCGCGCCAGAGCACCTTCAGCTGCATCGGCGGTGGCTGCGGCGGCGGCTTGGTCCCGCACGCTCACCAGGCGCCGCGGTGGTCCGAGACGCGGCCGATCAGCGGCAGCGCGGCCGCCAGGCACAGCGCCGCGGCGGCGTAGACCCCTGCCTGGATCTCGCCCGGATGGGCCGCGCCGGCGATGAAGGCGGTGGCGACCGCGACGGTGGTGATGGTGCCGAAGTTCATGCCCATCGAGCGCAGCGCGGCCGCGGTCGGCGCCTGATCGGGCGCGAGCTGCAGCCCCGCGTTGCGGCTGGCCGGGTTGAGCATGCCGCGCCCGGCACCCACGAGCGCGGCGGCGCCGCCCAGCCAGGCGTAAGGCGAGATCGCGCCGGGCGGGCCGAGCGCCAGCAACCCGACCCCGGCCGCGGCGATCACGCCGCCCACGCGCAGCGGCAGGCGGTAGCCGGTGTGGCGCAGCAGCAGCGCTGCGGCAACCGACAGCAGCGTCGTCGCCGCCGCCTGGCCGGCGAGCAAGGTGCCGGCGCGCAGCGCGTCGATGCCATAGCGGTTGGTGGCGTACAGCGGCATCAGCGCCACCGCGCCGGTCGGGATGCCGCCGAAGATGGCGTTGATCAGGTTGACCGCGCCAAACCCGGGCCCGTGGATCAGGCGCGGCGCAATGAACGGCTGCGCCGAGCGCTTGATGTGAGCAAAGAAAGCCGCCAGCGCGGCCACCGCGACGGCCAGCGGCACGATGAACGCCAGCGCGCGCAGGTGCGCACTGTCTTCGCCCAGCACGCTGATCGCGAGCATGCCCGCGAGCAGCCCGACGCCGAGCAGCGCCATGCCGGCGAAGTCGTTGCCTTGACGGGGCTTCATCGCGCGCGAGCGATCGCGCGGGATGTAGCGCAGCGCCAGCCACAGCACCACGAGGCCGATCGGCACGTTGATCAGGAAGATGCCGCGCCAGCTCCAGTAGGTGACGAACAGGCCGCCGAAGACCGGCCCGATCATCGCGCCGATCGGAAAGATGCTGCCGAAGAAGCTGACCGCGCGGTCGCGCTCGTCGCCGAAGTGGTCGACGATGATCCCGGTGGCCGACGGCGTGAAGCCCGCGCCGCCGGCGGCCTGCAGCGCGCGCAGCGCGATCAGCACGTGGATGTCGCTGGCCAGGCCGCACAGCAGCGACGCCGCGGTGAAGGCGAGCACCGAGCCGATGAACACGCGGCGCTGGCCGTACTGCTCGCTGAGCTTGCCGCTGACCGGCAGCATCAGCAAGAAGCCGAACGAGTAGGCGGTGATGGTCCAGCCGGCCCAGTTGACCGAGGTGTCCAGGTCATGCTGCAAGGTGTGCAGCGCGGTGGCGACGATGGTGGAATCGATCGACATCATCATCAGCGCCAGCGCGACGATGGCGAAGATGCGCCAGCGGCGCAGCGGCCGGGCATCGGGTTCGGCATCTGGGGCGCGAGCCATGGGGCGTGCGTCGTGTCGAGGACTCATGGGCTGCTGCTGCCGCGCTTGCCGCGCCGGACCTTGATGTGGTGATCGCCGAAGTTCGCCGGCCGCACCCGGTTCGCGCTGCTGCCGGCGCGCGACTCGATGATGCCAGCCGTGGCGGCACGGCGCTGCGGCTGCGGGGCCGCTGCGCCGCTGGGCCGTGGCGCCGGGTTGCAGCGGCGGGCGCTGCGCGGCGCACCTGCCTTACAGTGTCGGCGCCGGCCGAAGATCGGCCCCTTGCCTGATCCGCGATGACAACCACCTTTGCTGCGCTGCCTGACACCCCGTGCTACCTGAACGGCGAGTACGGCCGCCTGTGCGATGCCCGGGTATCGGTGCTCGACCGCGGCTTCCTCTTCGGCGACGGCATCTACGAGGTGGTGCCGGTGTACGGGCAGCGGCTGTTCCGCTTCGACGAGCACATGCAGCGGCTGCAGCGCAGCCTGGCCAAGGTGCGCATCGCCAACCCGCACGACCGTGACGGCTGGCTGCAGCGTTGCCGCCGGCTGGTCCATGGCCTGGCCGAGCACAGCGGCGCGCAGGACCAGGTGGTCTACATCCAGATTACGCGCGGCGTGGCGCCGCGCGACCACGTGATGCCGGTCGACATCGCGCCCACCGTGTTCATGATGGTCAGCGCGATGAAGCCGCCCAGCGCCGAGCAGCGCCACCAGGGCGTGGCCTGCGTCAGCGCGCGCGACTTTCGCTGGGAGCGCGGCGACATCAAGAGCATCTCGCTGCTGGGCAACGTGCTGGCGCGCCAGATCTCGGCCGACCACGGCGCGGTCGAGACCATCATGTTCCGTGACGGCTACCTCACCGAAGCTGCCTCCAGCAACGTCTGGGTGGTGCACGAGGGGGCGGTGCTGGGCCCGCCCAAGAGCGAGCTGGTGCTCGAAGGCATCCGCGTCGAGCTGCTGCGCGAGCTGTGCGAGGAGGCCGGTATTGCCTACAACCTGCGCCCGATCGCCGAGGCCGACCTGCGCAGCGCCGACGAGGTGCTGCTCAGTTCGGCGACCAAGGAGGTGCTGGCCGTGACCCAGCTCGACGGCGAGGCGGTCGGCCACGGCGCGCTGCGCGGCAAGGTCGGGCCGGTGTATGCGCGGCTGTACGAGGCCTACCAGCGCGCCAAGGCGCTGCAGGCGATCTGAACGTGTCGGACCACAACGCGCCCGGGGCCAACGGCGGCGAGCGCGCCTCGCTGATCGAGTACCCGAGCCTGTTCCCGATCAAGGTGATGGGCGCGAGCCACCCGGACTTCGAGCGCACGGTGGTCGAGATCGCGTTGCGCTTCGATCCGGCCTACGACCGCGGCACGCTGCAGCGCCGCGCCAGCGGCGGCGGCAACTATGTCGGGCTGACGCTGATCATCAACGCGACCTCGCGCCAGCAGCTCGACGATCTGTACCGCTGCCTGAGCAGCCACCCGCTGGTCAAGGTGGTGCTGTAGTGCGCGTGCAGCGGCTGGGGCGCAGCGGCTACGCCGCCACCTTGCAGGCGATGCGCGATTTCACCGCGGCGCGCGGCCCCGAAGACGAGGACCAGCTGTGGCTGGTCGAGCACGACCCGGTGTTCACCCAGGGCGTTGCCGGGCGCGCGTTGCACGTGCACGACGCCGGTGCGATCCCGGTGGTGCAGAGCAACCGCGGTGGCCAGGTGACCTACCACGGCCCCGGCCAGGTGGTGGCCTACCCGCTGGTGGACCTGCGCCGGCTCGGCATCTACGTCAAGGAGTACGTCTACCGGCTCGAGCACGCGCTGCTGAAGGTGCTGGAAGACTACGGCGTCACCGGCCATCGGGTCGCCGGCGCGCCGGGCGTGTACGTGCGCCTGGACGATCCCTTCGGCCATGCCGCGCTGGCCGGGCCGAGCGCACCCGGCGATCCGTTTCGCGGCCTGGGCAAGATCGCCGCCTTGGGCATCAAGGTCAGCAACCACTGCACGTACCACGGCGTGGCGTTGAACGTGGCGATGGACCTGAGCCCCTTCGGGCGCATCGACCCGTGTGGCTATGCCGGCTTGCGCGCGGTCGATCTGGCTACACTGGGCGTGCACACCGACTGGGCGGATGCGGCGTCGAAGCTGGCGCGGCGGCTGACGGCCCAACTCACCCCTTGAGCAACGCCATGTCCGCACCCTCCGCGCCGAGCGAGCCGCCGGCCAGCGCCGCCTACGATGCCGCGGCCAAGCAAAAGTCGCAGGCCAAGACCTCGCGCATCCCGATCAAGATCGTGCCGGCGCAAACGCTGAAGAAGCCCGAGTGGATTCGCGTCAAGGCCGGCAGCCCGAGCACGCGCTTCTACGAGATCAAGCAGATCCTGCGCGAGCACAAGCTGCACACGGTGTGCGAGGAG
>CALBTN010000343.1 GCA_937967345.1 uncultured Rubrivivax sp.
CGCCGGCGGCGCGCAGCAAGTCGCCGTAGACCTCCGACAGCACCGCCACGCTGCCCACCAGGATGATCACCAGCACCACCGTCTGCCCGAGGTGGCCGGCGCTGATGCGCTGCTGCATCACCGCCTGCGTGCCCTGGTACAGCCCCCACAGCAGCGCGCCGAAGGTGGCGCTGATGACGAAGGCCACCAAGAAGGCGCGCACCCGCGAGCGCTTGCGCGCGACCTCGAAGGCATGCTCGGTGGCGGCGGCGAAGCGCGCCGCCTCGCGCTGCTGCTGCACGTAGCTTTGCACCACCGGCACCGCGTTCAGCACCTCGGCGGCGATGGCGCTGGAATCGGCGACGCGGTCCTGGCTGGCGCGCGACAGCCGGCGCACGCGGCGCCCGAAGTACAGGCTGGGCAGCACCACCAGCACCAGGATGCCCAGCACCTGCGTCATCACCCACGGGTTGGTGGCCACCAGCATGAGCAGCGCGCCCAGCCCCATCACCGTGTTGCGCAGGCCCATGCTCAAGCTGGAGCCGACCACGGTCTGCACCAGCGTGGTGTCGGTGGTCAGCCGGCTGAGCACTTCGCCGGTCTGGGTGGATTCGAAGAACTCGGGGCTTTGTTCGACCACGTGCGCGTACACCGCGCTGCGCAGGTCGGCGGTGATGCGCTCGCCCAGCCAGCTCACCATATAAAAGCGTGCCGCCGAGAATACGCCCAGCGCCGCGCCGACCCCGAACAGCGCCAGGAAGTGCCCGCGCAGCGCCAGCACGCGCTGGCCGGGGTCGGCGCTGACCAGGCCCTGGTCGATCAGGGTCTTCAGCGCCAGCGGAAAGGCCAGCGTGCTCAGCGCGGCCAGCACCAGGAACAGCAGCGCCAGCGCGATGCGGCCGCGGTAGGGGCGGATGAACGGCAGCAGGCCGGACAACGAGCGCGGCGACTTGGCCGCGGCGCGGGCGTCTTGCTTGGGCATGGGCGGGGAGTCTATGCGGCGGCCGCGCCACGCCCCGGGCGCTGCGGCGGAAGTCACGCCGCGAGCGCGCCCGGGCCCGTGGAAGCGCTGCGCGGTGTGGTCGAATCGACGGTTCACACCGGCGCGCGAGTTTGCGCGATCATTGCCCCGCCATGTTCAATCCCGCCGCCGAGCCCCGCTGGATGCGCCGTTGCACCGCGCTGGCGCTGCGCCTGGGCTTCCTGCCGTCGCTGGCCGCGTTGAGCGCACTGCTGGTGGCAGGCGTGCTCGGTCTGACGCAGGCCGCGGTGCTGCTGCTGGACCAAGGGCCCAAGCCGCAGGCGCTGCTGGTGGCCGGGGCGATCTCGGTGGTGCTGGCGCCGTTCCTGGCGGCGTGGCTGCTGCAGTTGATGTTCCAGCTCAGCGCGGCGCGCCAGCGCCAGGTGGTCCACTCCACGCTGGACGAGTTGACCGGCGCGTACAACCGGCGCCACTTCCTGCAACTGGCCGAGCGCGAATGGGCGCGCTGCCGGCGCTACGCCGAAGACGGCGCCATGCTGGTGATCGACGCCGACCAGTTCAAGGCGCACCGCGGCAGCCTCGGCGGCGGCTGCTGCGACACGCTGCTGCGCGACATGGTGCGCCTGGTGGCGCAATCGCTGCGCCAGCCCGACCTGCTGGCGCGCTACGGCGCCGACACGTTGATCGTCTACCTGCCCAACACCGATCCGATGGGTGCGCTGGACGTGGCCGAGCGGGTGCGCGAGCGGCTGGCCGCGCACACGCTGCACTGGAACCACAAGAGCGTGAGCAGCACGGTCAGCATCGGCGTGGCCTCGGTCGGCGACACCCACCTGACGCTGGAGGCGCTGGTGCACGACGCGCTGGTGGCGTTGCAGGCGGCGCGCGATGCCGGGCGCAACTGCGTGCGCGCCGCACCGATTCCGCCGCGCGCCGCGCCGACGCGCCCGCCCTCGGCGGCATCGGGTGGCCCGCGCGCGCGCCGGCCCTGATCACCCGCCTTGATCGGCGGCAGGGCGCACGGCGGCGTCATTCGCCCAGCCGCAGCCGCCCGGCGTAGCCGGTCATCTCGAGGTAGCCGCTGCCGACGCGGCGGCCATTGGCGTCGAGCAGCTCGCTCAGGCCTTCCCAGTACAGCGCGCCGGTGCTGGCGCGGCTGTCCAACTCCTGCGCGTCGAGCAGAGCGCGCACCTCGAAGCGCCCGACCGGGGTGTCCAGCTGCCACTGCAGCGGGTAGCGCGCGCCGCTGGCCGGGCTGTGCCAGACCCGGCCCGGCGTGAAGCGCACGCCGGCGGCGTCGAAGCTGCGCTGCCGGCCCGCCGCGTCGCGCCAGCTGCCGCCGGCCCACACCGTGCTGCCGTCGGCGCGGCGCAGGCGAAACGCGGTGAGCGCGCCGCCGTCGTCCAGGTTCATGCCGATCCAGTCCCAACCCACCGCCTGCGGGTGCAGCAGCGCGTCGCTCCACTCGTGGTCGAGCCAGGCGCGCCCGCGCACCGGCAGCGTCTGGCCGGCGTGGCGCAGCGTGCCTTGCGCGCGCAACTGCGGCTCGCTGACGTAGTGGCTGGCCTGATCCGGGTCGGGGCCCTTGCGCGAGTGCCCGGCCTCGCCCTGCAACAGCGGCGGCTGCGCGGCGTGCAGTTCGAGTTGCAGCTCGAAGCCGGCCGACGGGTCGCCGAAGCGGGTGCGATAGACGCTGTGCGCCGCGTTGCCGCGGCGCTGCAGCAGCCACCGGCCGATCTGTACATCGGTGTCGCGGCTCGATGCGCGCGCCAGGGCCGCGGCTTCGTCGCCCGACCAGCGCGCGATGCGCTGCGCATGGCGGTGCCGGGCCTGGCCGATGTCGCTGAGCGCGGCGTGGGCGAACAGCAGCTGCCGCGCGGCAAAGCGGCTATGCAACTTCTCGGCCAGCCCGGTGCGGCTGCGAAAGAAGGTGATCTGAAACCCCAGCGTCTGATCGGCGGGGCCGTGCAGCTCGCCGGTCAGGTACCACCACTCGAGGTTGGCGTCGAGGTGCGCGCCGTGGTCGCGCGGAAAAGCCAGCTTCCGCCCCGCTTGCACCGCGCCGCGCGCCAGCGCGCGCCCGCCCGGCAGCAGCGCCAGTCCCAGGCCCAGCGCCAAGCCGTGGCGGCGCCGCATCACCAGTCCTCCCGCACCGAGCGCAGCGCGCCGATCGACGCGGCGCTGCGTGCGCTGAACGCGGCCGTGGCGATGCCGCCCGCCAGCACCGCCGCGCACAGCCCGAGCAGCCGCAGCCACGGCAGCAGCAGTGGCATCGTCCAGTGAAAGCTCTGGGGGTTGACCACGAACACCAGCACCACGCTGACCGCCAGCCCGAGCAGCAGCCCGAGCAGCGTGCCCGCGGCCAGCCAGGCCGCGGCCTCGCCGGCGACCACGCCGATCAGCTGGGCGCGGGTCAGCCCCAGATGCGCGAGCAGGCCGAACTCCTTGCGCCGCGCCAGCACCTGCGCCGACAGGCTGGCGGCAATGCCGATCAGGCCGATCGCGATCGCCACCGCCTGCAAGTAGGTGGTGACGGCGAAGCTGCGCTCGAAGATCGCCAGCGACAGCGCGCGCAACTGCTGCGCGCTGGCGAAATCGAGCAGCGCATCGTCACCGGCGAGCTCGCGCAGCCGGCGCTGCAGCTGCAGCGCATCGCTGCCGGGGGCGAGCCACAGCGCCAGCTCGTTGATGCGCGCATCGCCACTGAGCTGGCGGTAGTGCGCCGCGTCGATCGCGATCGCGCCGAACTGGCGCGCGTAGTCGCGCCACACGCCCAGCACCCGCACCGTGCCGCGCGCGCCGGGCTCGCGGCCGAACGGCAGCTCGATGCGCTGACCGGGCTGCCAGCCGTACAGCCGTGCCGCGGCCTCGCTGACGTACACGCCGGCTTCGCCTGACGCCGTGGGCGGCGGCGCCAGCGGCGGCCCCAGCAGCGGCAGGTCTTGCGCCGACTGCGGCAGCGGCCGCGCCAGCAGCACCACCGCGGGGCGCGCGGCGTCGAACTGCAGCGCGCGCGATCGCGTGCTGGCCACGCGCTGCACGCCGGGCAGCGCGGCCGCCGCCGCGGCGAACTGCGGATCGAGCCAGGCCTGGTCGCTGGCCGCGCTGCTGCCGCTGCTGCGCGCGTACAGATCGGCCGGCAGCACCTGGTCGAGCCAGGCAGTCAGGCCGCCGCGAAAGCTCGTGACCATCACCGTCAACGCCACCGACAGCGCCAGGCTGGCCACCACCCCGGCCACCGCGGCACCGGCCGCGTGGCGCTGGAAGCGCGCGCGCTGCAGCGCCAGCAGCACCAGCGCATGCGGCGCGCGCTCGCCGACGGCGGCGCCGGCCCCAGGCAACGCTTGCAGCAGCAGCTGCACCAGCGCCGGCACCAACGCCACGCCGCCGAACAGCAGCGCCGCGACCGACGCATAAGCCGCCAGCGGCAGATCGCCCAGCGGCGGCAGCAGCGCAAGCAGCGCGCCCAGCACAAGCAGCGCCAGACCCGGCCAGGCCGGTGCGGGCACTTGCGCGGTATCGCCCAGGCCTTTCAGCGCCTGGGCCGCGGGCAGCGCCTCGGCGCGCCGCGCCGGTGCCCAGCCGCCGACCAGCGCGGCGGCGGTGCCCAGCAGCGCGAAGCCCGCAGCGGCCATCGAGTTCCAGTGCAGCGCCGGCGCCACGCCGGCAAAGTAACCACCGCCCAGATCGCCGCCCATCCAGCGCAGCGCGGTGGCGGCCAGCAGCGTGCCCAGTGCCAGGCCGAGCGCGCTGCCGGCGGCACCCAGCACCGCGCACTCGGCCAGCACCAGCACGCGGCGCTCGCGCGCCGTCAGCCCGAGCACGCCCAGCAACGCGAAGGTCGGCGTGCGCTGCGCCAGCGACAGCGCCACCACCGAATACACCAAGAAGGCGCCGACGAACAGCGCCACCAGCGCCAGCGCGCTCAGGTTGACGCGGTAGGCGCGCGACAGGTTCGACGCGCGCTGCTCGGCGGCGTCGGCACCGCGTGCGTGCACGCCGTCGGGCAGCGCCAGCGCCCCCAGCAGCGTGGCCGCGTCGTGCCCAGGCTGCAGCCGCAGGTCGATGCGGCTGATGCGCCCGGTCATGCCAAAGTGCGCCTGCGCGCCGGCGATGTCCATCACCAGCAGCGGCGCGCCCGGCGCCGCCACCTCGCCAGCCACGCGCAGGCGGCGCCAGTGCGGCCCGGCGCGCAGCGCCAGCGCATCGCCATCGCGCAGGCCGAGCCGCTCGCGCGCGCTGGCGTTGACGAACACCGCATCCGGGTCCAGCAGCGCCAGCCGGCCCTCGGCCGCGGCCGGGCGCGGCAGCAGCGCCGGCGCCAGCGCGGCGATGCTCAAGGCATCGATGCCCAGCACGCGCAGCGCCACCGGCTTGGCGTCGGGTGCCGCCCGGCCCGGCCCGCCCGGCGCGCGCGCAGCGGCCGCGGCGTCGGCCGGCCGGCCGTAGGTCTGCAGCTCCAGCACCGGGGTGGCCGCCGCGACCCCGTCGGCCAGCGCGACGCGCTCGAACAGCGCGTCGTCGAAGCCGTCGCGCTGCGCGTGCAGGCTCAGGTCGGGTTCGCCGTTGGCCGCACGCTGCGCGGCGGCAAACTCGGCCAGCGCCGACGCGTTGATCAGGTGCACCGACCAGGCCAGCGCCACGCCCAGCGCCACCGCCAGCAGCGCCATCGCGTGGCGCCATGGGTGGGCCTGCGCTTCGCGCCAGCTCAGCCGCCACAGCCCGAACGGCGGCATCAGCGCAGCGCGTGCGCCTGCACGCCGTCGGGCTGCAGCCGCAGCACGCGGTCGGCGCGCCGCGCCGCGGCCTGCGAGTGCGTCACCAGCAAGCAAGCGGCGCCGCTTTGCGCGACCTGCGCCACCAGCAGCGACAGCACCCGATCGGCGCTGCCGGGGTCGAGGTTGCCGGTGGGCTCGTCGGCCAGGATCAGCGCCGGGCAGTGCACCAGCGCCCGCGCGATCGCCACCCGCTGCAACTGCCCGCCCGACAACTGCGCCGGCGCGCGATCGCCCAGGCCGTCCAGCCCGACCTCGTGCAGCAGATGGCGCACCCGGGCCGCATCGGGCCGGCGCAGCAGCAGCAGTGGCAAGGCCACGTTGTCGGCCACGCTCAGGTGCGGCAGCAGGTGAAAGGCCTGGAACACGAAGCCCAAGTGCTCGCGGCGCAACCGCGCGCGGCCGGCCTCGTCCAGCGCCAGCACGTCGGTCGAGCCCAGGCGCACGCTGCCGCGGTCGGGCTGCTCGAGCCCGGCGATGCAGTTCAGCAGCGTGGACTTGCCGACGCCCGATTCACCGATCAGCGCGACGAACTCGCCGCGCGCGATGTGCAACTCGACGCCGCCGAACACCGGCGTGCCGGCGAAGGATTTGCTCAGGCCTTGCAGGTGCAGCATGTGCACCGATGATGCGCCATCCGGGCGCTGCGTCAGGGCCGGGTCGTGAACTCCCAGCTCTTGTCCAGCACCGGACCGCCGTCCTTCAGCGTGGCGCCGAAGCTCACCGTGTACTTCTGGCCGCGCGGCAGCGGCGACAGCGGCACCAGCACCGCCGTACCCACCGGCAGCACCGCGTCTTCGTGCCGCACCACGCCGCTGCCGGCACCGATCGCGGCGTGCGTGAGCAGCGCCGCTTGCACGGCGTTGCCTCCGGTGTCGGTCAGGGTGAACTTGGTGATGCGCGCATTCAGCGTGCCGGCGGCCAGCAGGTTCAGGTAGTCGGCGTTGCGCAGGTTCACGATCACCGGCGTGCCCGCCAGCCCGTTGGGCAGCACGGTGGCCGACGGCCGCGGCAGCTCGTTGCGCAGGTCGACGCTGTCGACGACGCCGGTCTGGCCGTTGTACGGGTAGACGACCATCTTGCCGGCCGGGACCACCTGGCCGTGCGGCTTGTCGGCCGGTGCGGCCACCACCGCGGTGCAGAACTGCAAGCCGCTGAAGGTGCCGTCCCAGCTGCGCAGGCCGACGTGGGTCGCCGGGCCGATCAGCGCTGCCGCGTTGTACACGCTGTTCAGCAGCTCGGCCGCGCAGTCGAAGCGCTGCAGCGAGGCTTGCGGCAACTCGTCGCTGATCGTCTCGGCCGAGAAGCTCGCGGCAAAGCCGGCCTTGGCCACGCGGCTGGCGGGCGTGGCCTCGTAGTAGTCGATCTTGTTGGGCTGTTCGTCGTGGCCGGTCGCGCCGATGTTGCGCGCCAGGTAGTTCGCGTGCGCGGCCGCGGCCGTGTCCAACTCGGAGCTTTGCACCAGCCAGCCGGCGCCGGCGACCTCGCGCGCAGTGTTCAGATCACGCCAGGCCGCGCCCTCGGAACTGCCGCCGGGGTAGTTGGCGGTGGGCGCAATGATCTGCAAGCTGCCGCCGGCCGGCACGCTGGCCGTACCGCCTTGGCCGGTGCCCCCTGCAGCGCCCGAACCGCCCGAGCCTGATCCGCCGCTGCCGCTGCCGCTGCCGCTGCCGCTGCCGCTGCCGCTGCCGCTGCCGC
>CALBTN010000344.1 GCA_937967345.1 uncultured Rubrivivax sp.
CTGCGGCATGGCGCGCGCCTTCGCCTTCCTGATGCAGGGCAACGCCGAGATCTCCGACGAGGCCATCTTCGGCGACGTGTCGGCGACCATTGCAGGGGCATTGCAACGCTGCCATGATCGCTCGCAGGGCCGGCACGGCATCGCCAGCACCGCCTTCGAGATCGCGCTGGATCAGCTGGTTTGAAGAGTTTGAAAAGTTTGCAAAGGAAGGAGCATGAACATGGCTGATCTGTTCGACAACCCGATGGGCCTGATGGGCTTCGAATTCGTCGAGTTCGCGTCGCCGGTGGCCGGCGTGCTGGAGCCGCTGTTCGAGAAGATGGCCTTCAGGCTGGTGGCCAAGCACCGCAGCAAGGACGTGCTGCTGTACCGCCAGGGCGACATCAACTTCATCGTCAACCGCGAGCCCAAGAGCCTGGCCGGCTACTTCGCCGCCGAGCACGGGCCCAGCGCCTGCGCGCTGGCCTTTCGGGTGCGCGACTCGCACCAGGCCTACCACCGCGCGCTCGAGCTGGGCGCGCAGCCGGTGGACGTGCCCACCGGGCCGATGGAGCTGAAGCTGCCGGCGATCAAGGGCATCGGCGGCGCGCCGCTGTACCTGATCGACCGCTTCGACGACGGCAAGAGCATCTACGACATCGACTTCGAATGGCTGCCCGGCACCGAGCGCCACCCGAAGGGCCACGGCTTTCGCATCATCGACCACCTGACACACAACGTGTACCGCGGCCGCATGGCCTACTGGGGCGGGTTCTACGAAAGGCTGTTCAACTTCCGCGAGATCCGCTACTTCGACATCCAGGGCGAGTACACCGGGCTGACCAGCCGCGCGATGACCGCCCCCGACGGGCTGATCCGCATCCCGCTGAACGAAGAGGCCAAGCAAGGCGGCGGCCAGATCGAGGAGTTCTTGCTGCAGTTCAACGGCGAGGGCATCCAGCACATCGCGCTGCTCAGCGACGACATCTACGCCAGCATCGACGCGCTGCAGTTGGCCGGCGTGCCGCTGCTGACCGCGCCCAACGAGGTGTACTACGAGATGCTCGAGCAGCGCCTGCCCGGCCACGGCGAGCCGGTGGCCGAGCTGCGCACCCGCGGCATCTTGCTCGACGGCAGCACCGCCGGCGGCCAGCCGCGGCTGCTGCTGCAGATCTTCAGCGAAACGCTGCTCGGGCCGGTGTTCTTCGAGTTCATCCAGCGCAAGGGTGACCAGGGCTTCGGCGAAGGCAATTTCAAGGCACTGTTCGAAAGCCTGGAGCGCGACCAGCTGCGCCGCGGCGCGATCGGCGCAACCTGACGCCGGCTCGACGCGACACCGCGCGCCCGCAGCGGCGACGGCCTGTCGCCACGCCGCATCGGCCTGACCGGCGCCACCGGCACGCCATTCGCGGCGATGGTGCCGAGCGTTCAGCCGAGCGGGCGAGGGCTCGTCGCGCCCATGCGGCCAGCTGGCTCACGGCCGCAGCCGGCAATGCACACGATCGATGGCCGCAGCCGGGCGGCTTCGGCCCTACGCCCGGGCTTGATCGGCGCGGCCCTGCGGCTCGGGCCGCTGCCAGGGCCAGCGGCCTTCGATCTCGACCGCGAGCGTCCAGCTCAGGAAGGTTCGCACCAGCACCAGCAAGCCGAGCACCGCGACGTTGCTCAGGGTCGGCTCGAGCGCGACGGTGCGCACCACGTCGCCGGCGACCAGGAACTCCAGCCCGAGCAGCAGCGACCGGCCGATCTGGTGCTTGTAGCTTTCGTAGGCGCCGGGCTCGCCGAGTTTCATCAAGAAGCGCACGGTGCCGCGCGTGATCGCCACGCGCAGCACGCCGGTGACGATGACGATCGCACCAAGCATCTCGATGCCGAGCGCCGCCCACTCGATGGCGCCGCGGATGGTTCCGATCAGTTCCTCGCCGTGCATCGCTGTTCCCTGCTGCAGCCCATGGGTCGAGCCATTTTGCGTGACCGGCGCCAGCCCGGTGTGCCGCCCAGGTGCATGCGCCGACGCGGCCCGGCGGCGACCGCGGTGGACAATGGCCCGCATGACGCTGCTGTCCCACCCCCTGCACCTGATGCGCGGCCCGAGCTGGCCGCATCGCCTGGCCCTGGCGCCGTTGACCAACTGGCAAAGCCATGCCGACGGCACGCTGGGCGAGGACGAATACCGCTGGCTGACGATGCGAGCCCACGGCGGCTTCGGCATGGTCACGACCTGCGCCGCCCATGTGCAGGCCAACGGCCAGGGCTTTCCGGGGCAGCTCGGCGTGTGGTGCGACGCCCAGCTGCCCGGGCTGACGCGGCTGGCGCAAGGGCTGCACGCCGCCGGCAGCGTGTGCAGCGTGCAGCTGCAGCACTCCGGCCGGCGCGCCAACCCCAAGCTCAGCCGCCAGCCGGCGGTGGCCCCCTGGGACGACCCCGAGACCGGTGCACGCGCGCTCGGCACCGCCGAGGTCGAGCAGGTGGTGCGCGACTTCATCGCTGCCGCGCAGCGTGCCGAGCGCGCCGGCTTCGACGGCGTCGAGCTGCACGGCGCGCACGGCTACCTGCTCGCGCAGTTTCTCGACGCCACGCACAACCAGCGCGCCGACCGCTACGGCGGCAGCTTCGACAACCGCTGCCGCATCATCCATGAGCTGATCGATGGCATCCGCGGCGCCACCGGCGCACAGTTCCAGCTGGGCCTGCGGCTGTCGCCCGAGCGCTTCGACGTGCGCCTCGACGAAGCGCTGGCGCTGGCGCGCGAGCTGCTGAGCGATGACCGGCTCGACTATCTGGACATGTCGCTGTGGGACTGCTTCAAGCCGCCGCAGGACGCCGCCCATGCCGGCCAGCCGCTGATCGCGCACTTCGCGGCGCTGCCGCGCGGCGGCACGCGGCTGGGCGTGGCCGGCAAGATCATGGACGCTGCCACCGCCCAGCGCTGCCTGGACGCGGGGGCCGATTTCGTGTTCATCGGCCGCGGCGCGATGCTGCACCACGACTTCGCGCGCCGTGCGCTGACCGACCCGGGTTTCCGTTGCATCGAGCGCCCGGTGAGCCGCGCCCACCTCGAGGCCGAGGGCCTGGGCCCGGCCTTCATGGGCTACGTCGCCACCACCTGGCCGGGCTTTGTCGCCGACGACTGACGCTTGCCGGCCCGGTCCACGGGCCCGACACGCGCGCCAAGGCGCCTCAGTGCGCCTGCAGCCGCTGCCGCTCGGCCACCTGCAAATGGCACCAGGCGGCGGCCAGCACGCCGGCATCCAGCCCGGCGGCGCGCACGCGCTGCAGCATGTCGCCCACCACGTGCGCGGCCTCGGTGCGCCCGCCGCCAAGCAGGTCGCGCAGCATCGACGCGGTGGTGGTCGACGCCGGGTCGGACCACATCGGGCGAAACGCCGCCAGCGCCGGATCGCGCGGCGCGCAGCCGGCCGCCGCGGCCGCACCGGCACACGCGGCGTAGGTGGACGCGAACAGCGCGGCGCCGTCGTCGCTGTGCAGGATGTCGCCGACGCTGCCGCGCATCAGGCAGGTCATCGCCGCCAGCGTGGCCAGGATGCTGAACTTCTCCCACAGCGCGCGCATGATCTCGTCATCAAGCGTCGCCTCCACCGGCGTGCGCGCGTACAGCTGGTGCAGCGCCTGCAACCGCGGCAGCGCGCCGGCTGCGGTACCCGGCAGCAGGCCAAAGACGATGCGGTGCAGCGGCCCGAGTTGCAGCACCTCGCCCCGCGGCGACAGCGTCGCCTGGATGCTGCAGCTGCCGCCGGCGACGCGCTCGGCGCCGAAGGCCGAGCGCAGCCGCTCGATGTGCGCCAGGCCGTTGAGCAGCGGCACCACCGTGGTGGTGTGGCCCACCGCCGGGTGCACCGCGTCGATGGCGGCGTCCAGGTCGTAGGCCTTGCAAGCCAGCAGCACCACGTCGGCGGGTGCGTCCAGTTCCTCACGCAGCAGTGCGCGCGCCGGCAGCGTGAAGTCGCCGTACGGGCTGCGCACCACCAAGCCCTCGGCGCGCAGTTGCGCCTGGCGCTGCGGGCGCACCAGAAAGCTCAGGTCGCCACCGGCCTGCGCCAGGCGGCCGCCGAAGTAGCCGCCGATCGCGCCGGCGCCGAGCATCAGGATCTTCATCGCCATGCGGCTCGTGCCTCCCGCGGTGTTGCTGCGCCGCAAGCGGCGCGCCTGTCCAGGTCGCCGACTGTAGCCGCCGCGGCGGCGCAGCAGCACGGCATGCGGCCATGCCCCGCCGCCGCCCTGTGGTACACCGCGGCGTCGCCGCCCCGCCTGCTGCCACGCCCACCGCCATGAAGCCACCCAGCCTGCCGATCGACCTGCGCTCCGACACCGTCACCCGGCCCACCGCTGCGATGCGCGCGGCGATGGCCAGTGCCGAGGTCGGCGACGACCAGTACGGCGAGGACCCCAGCACCAACCGGCTGCAAGCGCGCGTGGCCGAGCTGCTGGGCAAACCGGCCGCGGTGTGGCTGCCCAGCGGCACCATGGCCAACCAGGTGGCGCTGCGCACGCTGACGCGCCCCGGCGACGAGGTCATCGCCTGCCGCGAATCGCACGCCGCCTGGCATGAGCTCGGCGGCGCGGCGGCCAACGCCGGCGTGCAGATCCACGAGATCGGCGCGCACGGCGTGTTCAGCGCCGAAGAGCTGCGCGCGGCGGTCAAGCCCGGCGGGCTGCCGGTGTTCCCCACCAGCACCCTGGTGCAGGTGGAGAACACCCACAACCGCGCCGGCGGCGTGGTGGTGCCGCAAGCCCAGGTGCAGCGCATCTGCGCCGCGGCGCGCGAGCTGGGGCTGGCCAGCTTCCTCGACGGCGCACGGCTGTGGAACGCCAGCATCGCCAGCGGCGTGGCGCTGGAGGTGCTGGCCGCGCCCTTCGATCTGGTGGCGGTGGCTTTCAGCAAGGGCCTGGGCGCACCGGGCGGCTCGATGCTGGCCGGCCCACCCGAGCTGATCGCCGCGGCCGATCGCCATCGCCGGCGCATGGGCGGCGCAATGCGGCAGAACGGCATCTTCAGCGCCGCCGCGCTGCACGCGCTGGACCACCACCTGGCGCGCCTGGCCGACGACCACGCCAACGCCCGCGCCTTCGCCGAGCGGCTGGCGCGCGCAGCGCCGGTGCCGCTCGACCCGCGCAGCGTGCAGACCAACATCGTGGTGTTCCACCTGCCGGCGTCGGTACCGCTGGATGCGTCGGCACTGGCCGCACGCGCGCGCGGCCAAGGCGTACTGGTCAACGCCTTCGGTGTGCGCACGCTGCGCGCCGTGACCCACCTGGACGTGGACCGCGCGCAATGCGAACACGCGGCCGAGGTGCTGGCCGCGTTGCTGCAGCCTTAACGGCTCGGCTCGGCTCGGCTCGGCTCGGCTCGGCAAGACGCCGGCGCCGCGCTGCACGGCCGCGGCGCCAGCGCATCAAGGCGGCACGCAGGCCGCACCGCCGCCTTGGCCGATATCAACGGCGCACCTGGGGCCTTGCGCTAGGCTTGGCACAGCCGCCTCGCCTCGCGGCCAGACTTCACGCCATGCTCAGCCCGCCCACCCCGGCCGCCGCGCCGGCCAAAGCCCCTGCCGCCGATCCGGCGGTCGTGTTCGACGGCGCATTCCATGCCGCGGTGGCACCGCTGACCGGCGGGCTGTCGCCGATCTCGCTGCTGCTGGCGCAGTCCGACTGGGCGCTGCACCTGCTGACCCAGCCGGCGCAGTCGCTGCGCCTGGTGCTGGACGCGCAGCGCACCGCGTTCGAGCGCCTGCTGCAAGCCTTGCAGCCGGCACCCGGCCAGGCGCCGCAGGCACCGGCCGACGCGCGCTTTCGCGATCCCGGCTGGCAGCGGTGGCCGTTCGCGCCGCTGGTGCGCGGCTATCTCGATGCCGAAGCCTGGTGGCAACGCGCGACCGACCTGCGCGGCATGAGCGCGCACCACCGCGACGTCACCCGGCTGTTCGCGCGCCAGTGGCTGGACCTGCTGTCGCCGGCCAACTTCGCGCTGACCAACCCCGAGGTGCTGCAGCGCACGCGCGAGCGCTTCGGCGCCAACTTCGTCGACGGCGCGGCCATCGGCCTGGACCAGTGGCGCCGCCATCACGCGTTGCCGCCGCTGCAGCCGCCCGAGCATGCGTACCTGCCGGGCGTGGACCTGGCCGTCACGCCGGGCAAGGTGGTGCACCGCAATGCGCTGGTCGAGTTGATCCAGTACGCGCCGAGCACGCCGCAGGTGCATGCCGAGCCGGTGTTCATCGTGCCGTCGTGGATCATGAAGTACTACGTGCTCGACCTGTCGCCGCACAACTCGCTGGTGCGCTGGCTGGTCAGCCAGGGCCACACGGTGTTCATGGTGTCGTGGCGCAACCCGGACGCGAGCGACGCGCTGCTGTCGATGCAGGACTACCTGCAACTGGGCGTGTTCGACGCGCTGGGGGCGATCGCGCAGCGCGTGCCCGACACGCCGGTGCACGCCTGCGGCTACTGCCTGGGCGGCACGCTGCTGGCCATCGGCGCGGCGGCGCTGGCACGGCCGCAGAGGGTGCAGCGCGCCGAGCTGCTGGCGCCGCTGGCCAGCGTGTCGCTGCTGGCCGCCGAGACCGACTTCAGCGAGCCGGGCGAACTGGGCGTGCTGATCGACGAAGCGCAGGTGGCGATGCTCGAGGACCAGATGGCCGAGCGCGGCTTTCTCACCGGGCGGCAGATGGCGGGGAGCTTTCAGTTCCTGCACTCGCGCGAGCTGGTGTGGTCGGCGCGCACGCGCGAGCTGCTGCTGGGCGAGCCGGTGCGGCCGAACGACCTGATGGCCTGGAACGCCGATGTCACGCGCATGCCCGCGGCGATGCACAGCGAGTACCTGCGCCGCTGCTACCTGCGCAACGAGCTGGCCGAAGGCCGCTACCCGGTCGAGGGCCGGCCGGTGTCGATGGCCGACATCAGCTTGCCGATCTTCGCGGTCGGCACCGAGCGCGACCACGTATCGCCGTGGCATTCGGTATACAAGCTGCACCGGCTGACGCAGACCGAACTGTGTTTCGTGCTCACCAACGGCGGCCACAACGCCGGCATCGTCAGCGAACCCGGCCATGCGGGCCGGCACTTTGCGCAGCGCACCCGGCGCCGCGGCGACCCGGCGCTGGACGCCGGCGCCTGGCAGGCGCAGGCCGCGCGCCACGACGGATCGTGGTGGCCGGCATGGCACGCCTGGCTGGTCAGCCACGGCAGCGGCACGCAAGTGCCGGCACGCACCATCGACGCGGCCAACGCGCTGGGTGACGCGCCGGGGCAGTACGTGCTGCAGCGCTACAACGACTGATCCGGCGTCGCGCCGGTTGCGCCGGCGCGCGCAAACAGCCGCCGCACGCGATCGCGCAGCCAGCTGTGCGCCAAGTCGGCGCTGGCGCTGCGGTGCCAGACCATGCGCACCGAGTAGTGCGGCCCGTGCCCGGGCAGCTGCCACACGCGCACGCTGTAGCGCGAGCTGAGCGAGTCGGCGAACATCTGCGGCACGATCGCCATCAGGTCGGTGCAGGTCACCAGCTCGGGCAATGCGCCGTAGTGGCGCGCGCGCACCACCGCGCGCTCGCTGAGCTTCAGCCGCGTCAGCATGGCCTCGACGCTGCCGTGGAAAGTGGCCGTCGGCGCGGCCACCGCCAGCGTGGTGTGCGCCAGCTGCTGCGGGCTCAGGCCGGTGCCCGAGCGGCCCACCGGCGGGCGCCAGTGGCTGCCGGTAATGGCCACGAAGTGCTCGCGAAACAGCTCCTCGCTGGCCACGCCCGCGTGGTCGGGCAGCAAGATGCCGATCGCCAGATCGATGTCGCCGGCTTCGAGCGCGGCGCTGACCCGCGCGGCGTCGACCGACACGTTGGACACCCGGCTGTGCGGCGCATCGGCGCGCAGCGCGGCGGCCAGCGGCGGCAGGAACATCATCTCGCCCAGGTCCGACAGCGACAGCCGCCAGTGCAGCGCGGCGCTGGCCGGCTCGAAGGTCTCGGCGCGGCACAGCTCGAGCTCGAGCTGGCGCAGGTGCCCATCCACCAACGGCACGATGCGCTGCGCCAGCCGGGTCGGGTGCAGACCCGCCGGCGAGCGCACGAACAGCGCGTCGTCGAAGGCGCGGCGCAGCCGCGCCAGCGCGTTGCTCACTGCCGGCTGCGACATCGCCAGCTGGCGCCCGGCCGCGGTGACCGAGCCGGTGCGCTGCACCGCGCACAGCACGCGCAGCAGGTTCAGGTCGAGCTGACGGAAATTCATCGCGGCTTTCGTTGCCGGGTTGAGCGCCGGGTCGGGCGCCGGGCCGGGCACTGAATCGGTTTGGTGAATGGGCCGGATTCTGACCATCAATTCGACGCGCGCGCCGCTCGGCGCTAGATTGGACTGCGCCGCACCCGGGCACGCCCGGGCAACGTGGCGCGTGCACGAACTGGAGGCTTTGGCGTGCTGCAGATCATGATCCAGGGCCGCGGCGGCCAGGGGGCGCAAACCGCCGGCAACCTGCTGGCGATGGCCTTCTTCGCCGCGGGCAAGCAGGTGCAATGCTTCGCCAGCTACGGCGGTGCGCGCCGCGGCACGCCCGGGAGCTCGGCGCTGCGCG
>CALBTN010000345.1 GCA_937967345.1 uncultured Rubrivivax sp.
CTGGCCACCTACCTCGAGCCATAACTGCAAAGCTATTTCAGGGATGTTGTACTAGCGCTTGCCCTGTGCCGCCACAAAGCGCAGGCGGGCGCAGCTGGTGGAGTCCTTCCGCAATGAAGCCGGCCAACCGCGGCAGCGCACGGTATGCACCCTGGGCCGACTGGAGCCCGGCGGCGAAGTCGATGCGCTGATCAGCGCTTTGCAGCGGACGCGCGGCGCTCAACTTCAGTCGGTCGGCGCCAACACGGTCACTCCATTCGGAACCGCAGCCGTGGCTTGCCCGGCACAGACGCGGTTCCGCCCCGAGCGCTTCGAAGCGTATAGGGCTTGGTCCGCCACGCGGAGCAGCTGCTGCGCAGCAATGGCCCCATCGGGAACACAAGAGACCACGCCAACGCTCACAGTCAGGCAGCCCAATGGCGAGTCCTCGTGGGGTATGCCCATCGCGCGTACGGCTTCAAGAACACGCTGGGCCATCGCAATCGCAGCATCTGGTCCTGTGTTGGGCGCAATGAACGCAAACTCCTCACCTCCGTAGCGTGCCACCTGGTCGCCAGCCCGGGCGACATTGCTCGCGAGCAGGGCGGCAACCCGCTGCAGGCAATCGTCGCCTGCCTGATGACCGTACCGATCGTTGAACCTCTTGAACCAGTCGACGTCGAGCAGTGCGAGGCTGAGAGGTTGCTCCGTGCGTTCTGCACGGCTGATCTCTACCGCCAAGGTTTCATCGAACTGGCGACGGTTGGCTACTCCAGTCAGGGCATCCGTGCGGCACAGCTTGTCCAGTTGCAGGTTTGTCGCCTGGAGTTGATCGGTTCGCTCCTCGACGCGGCGCTCCAACTCGCGCTCCGATTCCTTGAGCGCGAGGATGGCTTGCGCCTGTGTTTCGACGACCTGGGTGCGCGACGCGAGCAGTGCTGCCTGCACTTGTCCTACCTCGTCTCTAAGCCCGATGAATCGGTCTGCAAGCGCAAAGGCGAGGAGGACCATTTCCATCGCAGAGCCAATCTGCAAGCCATGAACTGTCAGGAAGCTGGTCGGAAGAAGGCCTAGGCCGCGCAGCGTCGTCATCAAGGCGCCCGAGAGCAAGGCGGCATAGGCAAGCAGGAATATCTTTGCGGTCCGCTGGCCGTGAATGGCGCATGCGACGCTGATGGTCAGCATGACGACCACCGCCGCCAAAAATGCAATGACCGCCAGCCACGCGCCCATCGGCAATGCAATCCAAAGCAAGAGCGCGCCCGCGAACAGGATTGCAGACATGGCGGAGAGCACGCGCTCCCCTGCGGCGCGTACCTGCCTCACGTCGAGCATGCGCCGCATGAAATCGGCGAACACGCCAAGCGCAAGTGAGAAGAGGACGTAGTTGGCCCTGTCAGGCCAGCGCGTTGCGTGTGGCCACAGATACTGTTGGGCAAGACCCAACTGAGCAGCAACACCGACGGCGAAGAAGAGCAGGAACCCCGAGTAGGACAGATATACGACCTCCCGCAAGCGTGCAAAGACGAGGAGGTTGAACGCGATCATGGCTGCAACCATGCCGAAATAGAACGCATTGAAGACATCGTCCTGTCGCGCGTGCAAGGTGAACCCAATGGGTGTCCACAACTTGGCTGGCAGGATCAAGGCGCTGGTAGCTGCAACCTTGAGGTAGTAGCTGCTCTGTGCGCGGCCCTCTATCTCCAATGAGAAGGCGGGGTTTCGATACTTGATGCTGCGCCAATCGAATGGCACCGAGGTTCCCGCTTCTGCGATCTTGAAGGTCTTCTCGTTGGAAACTCGATACAGCTCGACTGTGGCAAGTGGCGCGTAGGCAATCTCGAGGATTCTGGTCAGCGTCGCCGAGCTCGAATTCCTGAGATCAAGCCGAAACCAGTATGCAGATGATGTGTGATTGAACCTGAGGTCCGGCGACCGCGCATCCACCCTGGAGAACGACACATTGTCGGGGGCTGCGATCAGATCGTCCGGGCCGAGCTGGTGCTTTTCATCCTCGTAGTAGGCCAGATGCTGAGCTAGCTCGATAGGGCCATCAGGGAGTTGCGCAACATCCAATGACGGAAGCTGGGCCACAACAGCTGGGGAGAGCAGGGCGAGAAGAATGAATGCGAAGAATCTGACAAGTGGCTGACAGCATATGCTTCGCCCGCACAGGACTGGCGCAGTGCGACCCGACGTACCGACCCTTCCAAATGCGAGTCGAGCAACGCCCGAGCGAACTGACCGACTCACCTCAGGCATGAACATTTGTCAGGCAGGCTTGGGATGAACACGATGCCTGACTGCACACGAAGCGTGGCGCGACGCTCACTGCAAAGTGTCGTTCGCTTTGGCGCGATACCGCTTGAACTTGAAGTGCATTCGTCGGTTCCCCTCGAGTTCAACGCGAACAGCCGATCCCCGACCAGAAGTCCATCCGCATATCGGGCCCGAGGCATGTGCGCGCCGGGGCCGATCGCGTCCCCGTCTGCACACACGAAGCCTGTCCGTGCTGATGCCACTTGCACATGCACGGGTCCGCCCACAGACAGGCCCTTGCCCGGCTATTCGGCGGTCTTGGTTGGTTCCTGAGCTGAGCGCCAGCTGACTTGCGCAGAAAGACACGCCACGCAGTCGAATATGGCTGCGCGCGCTGGCGGTGATGCTTTTGAGGACCGGCCGTACTTTCCTCCGAGGTGGCTCCCAGTGGGAGTTGGCTCAAGGCTGTCTGGGACAGCAAGAACACGCCCGGCCCCCAACTTGGATGTAGCGACAGAGTAGGCAAAGCCCGTAACATCCCCTGTGAATCCCGCCAGGACTAGCGTTGCAGGTACTGCGCCATCATCGGCGTGTGGGTGGCCAAGTCCTTGTCGTGGTTCATTGTCTGTCTGTGCAACGAGCACCTGGCTGCATGCGCTGTTGCGGCCTGATGCGCCCGGCTGCCTGAAATGGCAGCCAACTGCGGCTGGTTTGCAGCGGTTGTGCAGCGGCAGCGCAAGTCAGGACCATGTCGGGAACAGGCAGCGAAAAAAGTTCAGCTTGGCACGCGGGTCGTGCCCGCGCTGTCGATCGACACGAAACCGGGTGCCGGCGCGACCGCAAGCGCCGCTGGCGCCAGCCCGAATCCCGGCCGAGAGCCCTTCATTGTCCTTTATGCCCACGAGGCCGCGCCCGTGGGTATGCACCCTGGGCCGACTGGAGCCCGGCGGCGAAGTCGATGCGCTGATCAGCGCTTTGCAGCGGGCGCGCGGCGCTCAGCACGGTGCTCAGCGCAATGCCCCTGCCGCAGCCGATCCGCTGGAAGGACTGCGCTTCGTGGACAGCCGCAGCGTCGGCGACGTGTGGGCGCTGTGGCAGTTGTGGCGCACCTTGGACCTTGATGAGTTGGCTTTGGCCTGGCGCCGCTCGCGCACCGAGATCGACGTCCTGGCCTGCCTGCGCGCCATGGTCTTCAACCGGCTGTGCGACCCGCAGAGCAAGCTCGGTGTGCTGCGCTGGCTCGAGACGGTGGCGCTGCCGGTGAACTTCGGTCTTGCCCACGCCGCGTCTGCGCACCAGGAGCTGCTGCGCGCCATGGATGTGTTGGACACGCACAGCGCAGCGCTCAGCACGCGGCTGGCCGTGCTCATGCGCCCGCACATCGACGAGGACCTGTCGGTGGTGTTCTACGACCTCACGACGGTGGAGGTCTGCGGCGAGTCGCAGGTGGCCGAGGATGTGCGCGCCTTCGGGCAGAGCAAGTCCGGGCGGGTGGCGCGCCGGTTCGTGCTTTCGCTGGTGCAGACCGCCGAGGGGCTGCCGATCGCGCACGAGGTGCACCCGGGCAACGTGGCGCAGTCCAAGACGCTGCTGCCGATGATTCAAGGCTTGCTCTGCCGCTACCCGCTCGAGCGTGTGGTGCTGGTGGCCGAGCGGGGCTTGCTCAGCGTGAACAACCTCGAGCAGCTCGCGCAGCTGGAGGCGACGCTGGCTGCTCGGGGCCGCGCGGTGAAGCTGCAGTACGTGCTGGCGACCTGTCGAACTCGGGCGGCATCGGCCGAACGGCCGGCTGGCAGCGCGGCGTCTTGCCGCCAGAATCGCGGCCGATGGCGTCCGCCCCGCACCGCCCTGCCGCTGGCCCTTGGTCGACCGGGGTGGCGATACTCGCCGCGCTGATGCTGCTGGCGGCGGTGTGGAGCGGGCTCGTGTCGTGGAGCAGCCGCAGCGGGCGCGAAGGCGTCGCGCAGGCGGTGCATGAGGCGCGCATGAGCGTGGCGCACGAGGGCGGCGCGGCGGACGACCGCGACGAGCGCCGCATCACCTTGCCCGACACCTGGGGCCGTCACGGCCTGGGGACCGATGGCGTGGTGCACTACCGCGCGCGCCTGCAGCTGCCGCAGGCACCGCAGCAGATCTGGGCGCTGCGCATCGACCGCTTGAGCACGCATGCCGAAGTGCGTGTCAACGGCACGCGGGTCCACGACGCGCTGGCGCCGCCGCCGGCTGCGCTGCGCCGGCCGGTGCCCACGCTGATCGCGCTGCCGCTGGGCAGCCTGCGCGCGGGCATCAACGAGATCGAACTGCGCATCGACCACGGCGCGCGCGGCGGCCAGTCGCCGCTGCTGTTCGGGCCGCTGCGCGAGCTGCAGGCCGGCTTCGTCAGCGGCTTCCACCGCGAGGTCACGCTGCCGCAGTGGCTCAACGTGGTCAGCCTCGGCGCCTGCCTGGTGGCGCTGCTGGTCTGGTCGCGCCGGCGCAGCGAGGTCGCACTGGGAAGCTTCGCTGCGCTCGGCCTGCTCGCGTCGCTGCGCAACGTCAGCTACTACGGCGTGGGCACGCCGCTGCCGCTGCCGCTGTCGGACTGGCTGTACTTCGCCGCGCAGGTCGGTTCGGTGGTGCTGGTCGGCGTGTTCGCGATGGCCGTCTCGGCGCGGCCGTGGCCGCGCCTGCGGCGGGCCTGGATCGCCGGTGGCCTGCTCATCGCCGTGATCGGCGCGGTCGCCGCCGCCGGCGGCTGGATGCAGCAGGCGCGCGCCTGGCTGTACCCGCTGCTGCTCGCCGCGCTGCTGGCCACGCTGCCACTGGCTTGGCCGGCACTGCGCCGCATGCGCGGCGCCGCCGCCGTGCTGCTGGGCGCGGTGTTGGCTGCGGTGTTCGCCGCCGGCGTGCACGACTACCTGTACCAGCAAGGGCGCCTGTCGGTGATGGACACCTACTGGCTGCCGTACGCGGTGCCGCTGGCGGTGCTGGCCTTCACCGCCATGCTGGTCAACCGCATGGTCGAGGCGCTGCACGGCGTCGAACTGGCCAACGTCGCGCTCGAGCAGCGGGTGCGCGAGCGCACCGCCGAGCTGGAGCAGGCCAACGCCGCCAAGGGGCGCTTCCTCGCCGCGGCCAGCCACGACCTGCGCCAGCCGGTGGCCAGCATCGGCCTGCTCGTCGGCCTGCTGCGTGAGCAGTTGCAGGCGCCGGCGCTGCGCGGCCTGGTCGACCGCATCGATCAGGCGGTGGCCGCGCTTGAATCGCTGCTGCGCGGGCTGCTCGATCTGTCGCGGCTCGACGCCGGCACGGTGCAGCCGCGCTGGCAGCGGGTCGAACTGCAGGCACTGTTCGAGGCCATCGGCGCGCACGAAGCCGCTGCCGCCGAGGCCAAGGGCATCCGGCTGCGCTGCCGGCTGACCGCGCTGGCGGTGGTGTCCGACCCGGTGCTGCTGGAGCAGATGCTGCGCAACCTGGTGAACAACGCGGTGCGCTGCACCGCGCGCGGCGGCGTGCTGGTGGCGGCGCGGCGCCGCGGCGGGCGCGTGCTGCTGCAGGTCTGGGACAGCGGCGCCGGCATGACGCCCGCGCAGCAGAAGACGGCCTTCGAGGAATTCGTGCAGTTCGACCAGCTCGGCGCCGACGGCCGCGTGCGCGGCCTCGGCCTCGGGCTGGCGATCGTGCAGCGCAGCGCGCGGCTGCTGCGCCACCCGTTGACGCTGCGCTCGCTGCCCGGGCGCGGCAGCGTCTTCGCCATCGAGCTGGCCGCCGACCGCCGCAGCACGGTGCGCGAGACGCCGCCACTCGAGCATCCACAGCGGCCGCTCGCCGGCTGCGCGGTGGCCGTGGTCGAGGACGAAGCGGGCGTGCGCGACGCGCTGCAGCTGCGCCTGGAAGGCTGGGGTGCGCAGGTGTGCGCCTATGCCGGCTTCGATGCGCTGCGCAGCGGCGCCGGCACGGCGCCGGTCGACCTGTTGCTGACCGACCTGCGATTGCCCGACGGTGACGGTCTGGCGGCGATCGAATGGCTGCGCACGCGGGTCGGCCGGCCGGTGCCGGCACTGGTGGTCACCGGCACCACGCTGCCGAGCGAGCTGAAGCGGCTGAGCCTGGCCGGCGTGCCGGTGCTGAACAAGCCGTTTCGCGCCGCCGCGCTGCTCGAATCGCTGCGCGCCGCGCTGGTCAGCGCGCGCACCTGACTTGGCCGGCGCTGAGCCGGCGCTGCGCCGGCGCCTTGAGCCGGCCGTCAAGCCTTCAGCTTTCGAGCCGCAGGCCGAGCCGCGCCGCGGCCACCACCGCCTGCGTGCGCGAGCTGACGTCCAACCGCCTGAAGATCGCCTGCAGGTGGGTCTTCACCGTCGACTCCGACAGCGACAGCTCGCGCATGATCAGCTTGTTGCTGCGGCCTTCGACGAGCAGGCGCAGCACCTCGAACTGGCGCGGCGACAGGCCGAGGTCCTCTTCGGCCGCGGGGCCGCGCGGCATGGCCGTGCCCGCCTGCCGCAGCGCCTGCGGCGGCAGGTGCACGCGGCCGTCGAGCACGGCGCGCAGCGCGTCGCTGAAGGCCGCGCTGTCGGCGGTCTTGGAGATGAAGCCGGCGGCGCCGCGGTCGATCGCGTCCAGCACCGTCTCGGGCCGGTCGTCGGCCGACAGCACGACGATGGCCACTGCCGGCGCCGCCTCGCGCAGCCGCTGCAGGCCGGCCATGCCGCTGCTGTCGGGCAGGCCGAGGTCGAGCAGCACGAGCCGGCAGTCGGGGTCGTCGCGCAGGGCGGCGAGCGCGCCGGCGATGTCGCCCGCGCTCGTCAGCTGCAGTTCGGGGAAACGCTGTTCGACGAGCAGCGAGACGCCGTCGCGGAACAGCGCGTGGTCGTCGACGAGCAGGGCGGCCTTGCTCCTGATCGTGCTGTGCGTGTCCATCGGCCGGCGATTACAGCATGGACGCCGCAAGGCCCACCGCCGATGCCGGCAGTGGGCCGCGCCGAGGCAAGCGCCGCCTCAGGGCTGATTGACCGACAGCCCGAAGCGCGCGTTGGTGCCGGAGACGTTGCTGGCCGGCAGCCAGAACGCCGACATCCCGACCCCCAGCCTGATCGAGTACATCTCGCGAATCGCCACCGCGCTGCCGTCGCTGGCGGTGGTGCTGCCCGCGGCGCGGTGGCTCCAGCCGTCGCGCGCGTCGTTCAGGCTCAGCGTCTGCGCGAAGCTCAGGCTGTTGCTCGGCGACGTGACGCTGCGGGTGAAGCTGGCGGCGGCGGGGTTGGTCGAGGTCACCTCGTAGCCATTGGCCGACAGCGCTTCGCTGGCGATGCGTGCCGGGTTGATCTGCAGGTTCCAGCTCTTGGACGAGTCGCCGACGGCGGGCAGCGTCAGCGTGCGCTGGCGAGTCATGAAGTGCAGCGTGCCGTCGTTGCCGAGCATGACGATGCTCATCTCGCCGTTGCCGGCGCGGTAGGCGAAGGCACGTTCGGTCCACAGTTCGCCCGGCGCATCGATCGTCAGATCGAAGGCGCCGTCGGCGTTGGCGCTGAAGCCGCTCCACGGACCGTCGACGCTGGTGCATTGCGACATCGGCGTCGCCGGCGTGCTGCCGTCGCAGCGGATGCTGACCTTGCCGTCGGCGGCCACCGTGATCAGCACCGGGTCGACACTGCTCGTCGTCGCCGACTCGGCGGTCCAGCCGAGGGTGTTCCAGGCGCCGGCCAGCTCGGCGACGGCGATCGGCTGCACCGGAATCGCCACCACCATGCGCGCAGCCGGGTCCGGCTGCGTTTCGCCGCCGGTCCAGGTGTTGGCCAGGCGCGCCACCGCGATACCGGACGGTGCGACGACGACCTCGCCGCTCAGGCCGTCGCTGCCGGCCAGGCTGTAGCGGCAGGGCTCGCCGGCCACCGGCGTCAGCACCGCCTGGCCGTCGTCGAAGGTCCAGGTCGGTCCGTCCGCAGCGGCCACATCCATCCTGGGCTTGCCCAGCGTCGTGACCCCGCCGCCCGCGCCCAGCGAGGGCTTGATGACGAGCCAGTGGTAGTCGGTGCTGCGCAGCGCGGCACAGTGCGTGGCCTTGGGCTTGAGCAGCAGCGCGGCCGGCAGCAGGCTGGTGGCGGCCGTTTCGCCACCGCTGCCGCTGGCCGGCGCATCCGCGCTCTTGGCTGCAGCGGTGGCCGCCACCGTCATGACCAGCTCGTCCAGGCTGCTGCCGTTGGCCGCCAGCGCCGTGCCCAGCGTATCGAGCACGCCGTCGTAGCCGGTGCCGGTACCGGCGGCGAGGCTGCCGGAGACGATGCTGGTGATGGCGCTGGTATCGACGCCGGCGGCGCGCAGCGTCTCGATCACCGCCGCCGACGCGGCGTCGATCTTCTCGGCGGTGACGACGCTGCCCAGCGTGGCCGCATCGGCGGCAGTGAAAACCGCCGCAGGCTGCTGGCCGCTCATCTGCGCGATCACCAGCTCGGTCAGCGGCGTGATGTTCGAGGTCGCGCTGTTGCCGCCGCCGCTGGCCAGCGAGTGGTAGGTGGTCGCGCCGTCCTGGCTGGTGGCCTTCAGCACGCAGGGCAGTGCACCGGCGCTGATCTCGAGCCGGTAGCTGCCGTCGGCCAGCGCCGTGGCGCTGCCGCTGCCGGTGGCGCAGCGCGCCTCGATGGCCGCGCCATCCAGTGCCGCGCCCTTCGCGGCGACGCCGCTGACGCTCAGCGCGGCGGGGGCGGCCGGCGCGGTGCCGCCGCCGCTGCTGCCCAGCGTGTCGCTGCCGCCGTCGCCGCAGGCGGCGAGCACGGCGGCACTCAAGGCGGCAAGCACGAAACGCGGGGAAGGGCGGGCGAGGGGTTGCGGGACATGGCGCATGGGCGAGGCTCCTGGACGGTGGTGAGTTGCGAAGAAGAGCCACGATGTTCGGAGCGCGCCGTCGCGTCGGCCATCGACCGATCGGTCGAGCCGCGCGGGCGGAATTCACGGTCTGGCGTTTCGCCGGCACCGCCTCAGCGGTGCCGCAGGCGCGGCGGTGTGGCGCTCAGGCTCCAGGCAGCGTCGCGCCACATCTGGGGGCGGGTGCCGCGCGCGACGTTTGCAACGAGCTCGAGAAACCAACGCCCACCTCGTGCCGCACCGCGCTGCGGTGCCGCCGCGCTGAGACGTCGAGGAAGCGGCGCAGGATCCGGTCAAGCCGGGCGGCTGATGGCGGCAGCGCCGGCCGATGCCCCGAGATCCAGGCGCTGAAGAACCCTTGGCGCCGGTCCTGGACCTGGTCCTGGACCTTGCGCCGGGTGTTTGAAACTCCTATCGTCCCGGCCAAAGTCTTCGTGCATGATGACCGCCAGCCTCGGTCAGGGGCACAACAACGGGAGACGAGGCCATGGGCTCCAGCAGTGGACAGACCGAACAGCGGCGCGAGACTTTTTCCGGCCGTAGCGCGTTCATCTTCGCGGCCATCGGCTCGGCCGTCGGCCTGGGCAACATCTGGCGCTTTCCCTACATCGCCTACACCAACGGGGGCGGCGCCTTCATCATCCCCTACCTGGTGGCGCTGCTGACGGCCGGCATTCCGCTGCTGTTTCTCTTCTATGCCGTTGGCCACCGTTTTCGCGGCTCGCCGCCGATGGCCTTTCGCCGGCTGCACCCCAAGGCCGAAATGCTCGGCTGGTGGCAGGTGCTGGTGTGCTTCGTCATCACGCTGTATTACGCGGCCATCATCGGCTGGGCGATTTCGTACACCGGCTTTTCGCTGAGCCAGGCCTGGGGCAACGATCCGGGCGGCTTTCTGATGAAGCAGTACCTGCAGGTGAGCGACGTGACGACCGTCGGCTTCGATTTCGTGCCCGGCGTGCTGGTGCCGCTGCTCGTCGTGTGGGTGGCGACCATCGCCGTGCTGGCGCTTGGCGTGCAAGGCGGCATCGCCCGCCTGTCGATGATCTTCATGCCGCTGCTGTTCCTGATGTTCGGCGTGCTCGTCGTCTTTGCGCTGTTCTTGCCGGGGGCCAGCGCCGGGCTCGACGCGTTGTTCACGCCCAACTGGAGCAAGCTGACCGACAGCTCGATCTGGATCGCCGCCTATGGCCAGATCTTCTTTTCGCTGTCGGTCGGCTTCGGCATCATGATCACTTACGCCTCGTACCTGAAGAAAAAGACCGATCTGACCAGCAGCGCTCTGGTCGTCGGCTTTGCCAACAGCGCCTTCGAGCTGCTGGCCGGCATCGGCGTGTTCTCGGCGCTGGGCTTCATGGCGCTGCAGGCGGGCAAGCCGGTGAGCGAGGTCGCGGCCTCGGGCATCGGCCTGGCCTTCATCGGCTTTCCGACGATCATCTCCGAGGCGCCGTTTGGCACGCTGCTCGGCGTGCTGTTCTTTGCCTCGCTGGTCTTTGCCGGCTTCACCTCGATCGTCAGCCTGCTCGAGGTGACGGTCTCGGCGGTCAAGGACAAGCTTGGCCTCGGCCGCGTCACGGCGACGCTCGTCGTCGGCGTGCCGAGCGCGGTGCTGTCGATGGTGCTGTTCGGCACGACCACCAGCCTGAACCTGCTCGACGTCACCGACGCCTTCATCAACAGCTTCGGCATCGTCGTCGTCGCCCTGACCGTCGTGCTGACGCTGTCGGTCGGCCTGAACGCGCTGCCGGTGCTGCGCAACCACCTGAACGAGGTGTCGTCGTTCAAGGTCGGGCGCCGCTGGCAGGCGGTGGTCGCCGGCGTGACGCCGATCATCCTCGGCTACACCCTCATCAACTCGCTGCAACAGCGCCTGCGCGAGGGCTACAACGACATGCCGGGCTGGTTTGTCGGCACCTTTGGCTGGGGCGTGGTGATCAGCATCATCGTGCTCGCCTGGCTGCTCGCCAAGCTCGCCTGGAGCCCGAACTCGGCGCTCGGTCAGCCGGACGTCGACGGCCAGCCGGTGGCCGGTCCGATTCTCGACGACAAGCTTGACGCGGGCCGCTTTGGCCTGCCGGCGGGCAGCGCGGGAGGAAAGTCATGAGCAGCGCGGCAGTGTGGATGATGGTGGTGGCCATCGGCACGGTCTGGGGCGGCCTCGTGGCGGCGGTCATCTACTTGGCGCGCCATCCCGAGGAGCCGGACGACTGAGTCCCGGGCCGCAGCAGCGGCCTGTTTGGGCTGCGGCCGCAGCAGCGGCCTGTCTTGACTCAGGCCGCGAGTTTCTCGTCAGCCTCTAGATCCTTGCGGTACACCTCGTAGACCAGCACCGGAATGCCCAGTTCACCCAGGTGCTGCTGGATCAACGGTTTGACGTCGACCCAATCGAGCCCGCCCACGCCGGTGGCCAGACGCGGCAGCGCCAGGCTGCGCACGCCTTCGTCGCGCACCAGCCGGGCCAGGTTGCGCAGCGCCTGGTTGACGTCCTCGAGGTTGGCCTTGACCGGCCGCGCCGACTTGGCCTGGCTTTGCATGCCTTGGGTCAGCAGGTTGACGATGCCGCGGGTGCTGCCGTCCTCGTTCACGCCGTGCCAGGCCCAGATCTCGCCGGTCTTGGGGTGATTCGAATGCGTGGCGTGGCGGTAGTCGCGCACCATCGACGGGAAGCGCTCGCGCAGCGCCAGCGCCAGCCCTGAATCGAATGGATCTTGCGTGGCGATGCCGTGCGCAATGAGCTGCGCTTGGCTGAACAGGATGTCGCCTTCAACTTCACGAATCACAGAGTGCTCCTTGGACACAGTGGAAAGGTCAATGCTTCCACCGACCATACCGAATGCGCCGCACGCCTGGTTGATGCCAGTCAAGCGGCGAGCGCCGCCAACAGCGCCGCTGCCATGCAAGCGCGGACGAGGCGGCGTACCGCTACGCGTAGTGGTAGAAGCCGTGCCCGCTCTTGCGCCCCAGCCGGCCGGCGGCGACCATCTCCTTGAGCAGCGGCGCGGGGCGGTACTTCGGGTCGTTGAAGCCTTCGTAGAAGACTTCCATTACCGCCAACATGGTGTCCAGCCCGATCATGTCGGCCAGAGCCAGCGGGCCGATCGGATGGTTGCAGCCCAGCCGCATGCCGGCGTCGATGTCCTCGGCGCTGGCCAGCCCCTCTTGCAGCACGAAGACCGCCTCGTTGATCATCGGGCACAGGATGCGGTTGACGACGAAGCCGGGGCTGTTGCGCACGGTCACCGGTGTCTTGCCGATGTGGCGCACGAAGGCGTCGCTCGAGGCGTGCGTGGCGTCGTCGGTCTGCAGGCCGCGGATCAGCTCGACCAGCCCCATCACCGGCACCGGGTTGAAGAAGTGCATGCCGATGAAGCGGCCCGGGTTGCGCACCACCGCCGCCAGCTGCGTGATCGAGATCGACGAGGTGTTGGTCGCGATCACCACCTGCTCGCCCAGCAGCTCGTCGAGCTGCTTCAGGATCTTCAGTTTCAGCGTCAGGTTCTCGGTGGCGGCCTCGATCACCAGGTCGCAATCCTTCAGTGCCGCGTAGTCGGTGCCGCCGGCGATGCGGCCGACGATCGCCTCCTTGTCGGCGAGCTTCAGCTTGTCCTTGGCCACCAGCCGGTCGAGGTTCTTCGCCACCGTGCTGATGCCGCGCTGCACCGCGGCGTCGGCGATGTCGATCATGCGCACGCTCAGCCCGGCCATCGCGCACACCTGCGCGATGCCGTTGCCCATGGTGCCGGCGCCGATGAGGCCGATGCGGCTGGGTGTTGCAGTGGTCATTGGGGCGCTCCTCGAGTTGCGATGCCGGCATTGTCCACTGCCGCGCCGACGCGAACGCCGGCTGCCGGCCGAGCGCCGCCGATCAGACGAAGCGCATCGAGGTGCTGCCCATGCCCTGCACGCGCAGCGTCACCGCGTCGCCGGGCTTGACCGACACTGCCTCGGTGACGCCGCCCGACAGCACCAGCGTGCCGGCGGGGATCTCCTGGCCGCGCGCGCCCAGGTGGTTGGCCAGCATCGCCAGCGCGGCCGCCGGGTGGCCGAGCACCGCGGCGCCGGCTCCGACGGCCACCACTTCACCGTTCTTCTCGAGCACCACGCCTACCGTGCGCAGGTCGACCTGCTCGGCGCGCGTGGGTTGGCCGCCGATGACGAAGTGCGCGGCCGAAGTGTTGTCGGCGACCAGATAGTCGTCGGTCATGAAGCCGAACACCGGGCTGGTCACGCCCATCTGCTTCATCTTGGCGTGCGAGGTCAACCCGGCCTTCAGCCCGGCGAGCTTGCGCCCGCGCGAGGTCTTGCGGCGCGCAGCCGTGATGAAGTTGGCCCCTTGCGGCCGGTATCGGGCGGTGCGAAGGGCGCTGGAAACTACGATGCCCGTCGAGCTCGCATGCGTACTGCAAGGGGGTAGCCTTGGCTCGCGCGGTTTTCGGCCAGCCGCTGGGTGGCGAACCGGCATCTCATTCGCGCGCGACGGCATTCGCAGGCGGCATGGACAAAACACACGGAGCACCCAATGGCCGGCACCGCCTTCCAGACCAACCCATATGACCTGCACGAGCTGCTTGAAGACTGCCACCGTGGCGCGCTGCAGTTGCCCGACTTCCAGCGCAGCTGGGTCTGGGACGAGGACCGCATAAAGAGCCTGATCGCCTCGGTGTCGCGCGCGTTCCCGGTGGGCGCGCTGATGACGCTCGACAGCGGCGGCCAGGTCAACTTCAAGCCGCGTCCTGTGGAGGGCGCGCCGGCGGAAGCGCGGCACGTCTCGCCGCAGTCGCTGCTGCTGGACGGACAGCAGCGCATGACCTCGCTCTACCAGGTGACGCTGCGAGGCAAGGTGGTCGAGACCATCACGCCCAAGAACAAGAAGGTGCGGCGCTGGTTCTACATCGACATCCGCAAAGCGCTGGACGAGGCCGTCGACCGCGAGGAGTCGGTCGTCGGCGTGCCCGAGGACCGGGTGATGCGCACGGACTTCGGGCGCGAGGTGGTGATGGACCTCTCGTCGCCCGAGAAGGAGTACGCCGCACTCATGTTCCCGCTGGCGCAGGTGTTCGAGTGGGACGACTGGCGGGAAGGCTTCGAGGACCGCTGGCCGGGCGATGCCCACAAGGCAGTGCGCGACACCTTTCGCGCCTTCAGACGGCAGGTGCTCGAAAACTTCAAGCGATACCAAGTGCCGGTCATCTCGCTCGACCGATCCACCTCCAAGGAGGCCGTCTGCGTCGTCTTCGAGAAGGTCAACACGGGCGGCAAGCCGCTCGACGCGTTCGAGCTGGTGACGGCCATGTACGCGGCCGACGGACACGAGCTGCGCCGCGACTGGTACGGTGACGAGAGCACGAAGGGGCGGCACCGCCGCTTCGTCGACGCGCTGAGGCCCGCGGACTCGGAGGCGGGGATCATCGCCGGCGTCGGGAACACCGACTTCCTGCAGGCCATCTCGCTCTTCTACACGCGCGAACGGCGCCGCGAGGCTGAACAGGCGGGCAAGCAGGGCAAGGAGCTGCCGGCCGTCACCGGCAACCGGCAGGCGCTGCTGAACCTGCCGCTGGCCGCCTACAAGCAGTACGAGAAGCAGATCGAGCGCGGCTTCTTGCAGGCGGCGAAGTTCCTGCACATGCTGCACATCTACCGCATCTTCGACCTGCCGTACCAGTCACAGATC
>CALBTN010000346.1 GCA_937967345.1 uncultured Rubrivivax sp.
GTGGGGCAAGGGCGTGCTGCGGCGCGAGGCCGCCGGGCGCGGCGGCAGCGCTGCCGGCGAGGGCCGCCGCGTCGCGATCCTCGCCTTCGGCACGCTGCTGCATCCGGCGCTGGCCGCGGCCGAGAAGCTCGACGCCACGGTGGCCGACATGCGCTTCGTCAAGCCGCTCGACGAGACGCTGGTGCTCGAGCTCGCGCGCACGCACGGCGCGCTGGTCACGGTGGAGGAGGGCTGCCTGAGCGGCGGCGCCGGCTGGGCGGTGCTCGAATGCCTGGCCGCCGCCGGCGTCGAGGTGCCGGTGCTGCAGCTCGGCCTGCCCGACCAGTTCGTCGAGCACGGCGAGCCGGCCAAGCTGCTGTCGATGGCCGGTCTCGATGCCGCCGGCATCGAGCAGCGCATCCGCGGCCGCTTCCTCGTGGCGGCCGAGCCGGCGCGGCCGACGCTCGCCGCCGTCAACTCCTGATCGACGCCGCGCGCGCGGCCCGGGCCCGCCTTCACGCGCCCGAGGCGCGCGCCGCGGGCCGCGTGTAATCCCTGTGACGCACGCACCGCCGCAACGGTGTCATGCTCGCGCCCCGATGAACCATCCCACCGACGCCCTGCACATCCCCGACACGCAAAGCGCGCGCGACCATCGCCATCTGGCGATCCAGCGCGTCGGTGTGAAGGACCTGCGCTATCCGCTCGCGCTGCGCGTCGCCGGCGAGGTGCAGAGCTGCGCCGCCACGTGGGCGCTCGACGTGGCGCTGCCGGCCGACAAGAAGGGCACGCACATGTCGCGCTTCGTGGCCTGGCTCGACGAGCTGCGCGCCGCCGGCACCGCGCTCGACGCGGCGGCGCTGCGCGAGCGGCATCTGGCGATGCTCGAGCGGCTGCAGGCCGCCGAGGGCCGCATCGAGGCCGCGTTCCCGTTCTTCCTGCGCAAGCGCGCGCCGGTGTCCGGCCTCGCCAGCCTGCTCGACTACCAGGGCCGCTGGATCAGCGAGACACGCGCCGGCGCCACCACCGTGTGGGCCGAGGTCGGCGTGCCGGTGAAGAGCCTGTGCCCGTGCTCGAAGGAGATCTCCGACTACGGCGCGCACAACCAGCGCTCGCTGGTGACGATCCGCGTCGAGTTGCTGCAGCCCATCGAATGGCACGAGCTGGTGCGCTTCGCCGAGGACCAGGCCAGCAGCGAGCTGTGGCCGATGCTCAAGCGCGTCGACGAGAAGTGGGTGACCGAACGCGCCTACGAGAACCCCAAGTTCGTCGAGGACCTGGTGCGCGACGTCGCGCTGGCGCTGAACCGCGATTCGCGAATCGGCCGCTACCGGGTCGACGTCGAGAACTTCGAGTCGATCCACAACCACAGCGCCTACGCCCGCATCGAGCGCTGAAGGGCGCTAATGCCCGAAGCCGCCACCGCCATCCACGACGCGCAGCGCATGCGCGATGCGGGGCCCGAGCTGCTGTCGCTGGCGCTGATCGACGCGCGCAACCACACGCTGCGCTGGCTGGCCGCGTTCGAGCCGCAGCTGGCCGCGCTGCCGGTGCAAGCCGAGGTCGCGCCGCCGCTGTGGTTGGTCGGGCATGCCGCGTGGTTCCAGGAGCGCTGGATCGCGCGCAACGTGCAGCGCCAGCGTGGCGCAGCGGCCGATGCCACCGGCTCGCGGCTGGCGTCGATCGAGCCGCGGGCCGACGACTGCTTCGACCCGAGTTGCCATGACCGCGCCGAACGCTGGACGCTGGCGCTGCCCGATGCGGCGGCGCTGCGCGGCTACCTGGCCGAAACGCTCGAGGTCACGCTGGACCTGCTGAGCGCGGCCGGCGACAGCGACGATGCGCTGTACTTCTACCGGCTGGCGCTGGCGCACGAAGACCGCCAGTGCGAGGCGCTGGCCGAGTGCGCGCAGGCGCTGCAACTGAACAGCGCCGACGCCCCCTGGCCGCCGCGGCTGGCGCTGGCGCCGCGCGAGCCGATCGGCTTTGCCGCGCAGCGCTTCATGCTCGGCAGCGTGCCGGGCGGGCTGGTGCCGCCGGCCGAACGCTGGGCCCACGAAGTGCAGCTGCCCGAGTTCGAGATCGACGCCCAGGCCGTGAGCTGGGCGCGTTACGCCGAGTTCGCCGCCGACGGCGGCTACGACGATGCGCAGTGGTGGAGCGACGACGGCTGGGCCTGGGTGCGCGCGCACGGCCGGCGCGCGCCGCTTTACGTCGAGCAGCTGCGCCACGGCGTGCTGGTGCAGCGTCAGGGCCAGATGCAGCGTGTCGGCGCGGCGCAGGCCGCGGTGCACGTCAGCCGCCACGAAGCGCAGGCCTGGTGCCGCTGGGCCGGGCGCCGCCTGCCGACCGAGCCCGAATGGGAGCTGGCCGCCACCAGCGGCGCCTCGCGCGGCTTCGTCTGGGGCGAGGTCTTCGAGTGGGCCGCAGGCAGCGCGCGCCCCTGGCCCGGCGGCGGCGCTGCGCTGCCCGGCTACGCGCCGTGGCCGGCGCCGGCCCGCTGCGGCGTGCTGCGCGGCGCGTCGTCGCTGACGCGCGCGCGCTGCAAGCACCCGCGTGCGCGGCGCTTCGTGCCGCCGCAGCACGCGGTGGCCTTCTGCGGCTTTCGCAGCTGCGCGCTGTAGCGCGCGGCGCGCGGCGGCCACCGCATGGGCAGCTTCGGCGACGTGCTGGCCAGTGCGCTGCAGCTGCTGGCCGGCGCCGACGCGCGGCTGCTGGGCATCGTCGCGCTGTCGCTGGCGGTCAGCGGCGCGGCCTGCGCGGCGGCCGCGCTGATCGGCATTCCCGCCGGTGGGCTGCTGGCCACCGTGCGCTTTCGCGGCCGCCGCGGCGTGCTGCTGCTGCTGCACACGCTGCTCGCGCTGCCGTCGGTGGTGGTGGGGCTGAGCGTGTACCTGCTGCTGTCGCGCGCCGGGCCGCTGGGCGCCTGGGGCATCCTGTTCACGCCGGGCGCGATGGTCATCGCCCAGACGCTGCTGGTGTTGCCGCTGGTGGCCGCGCTGACGCGCCAGCTGGTGGCCGACGCGATGCACGGCAACGCCGAACAGCTGCGCTCGATGGGGGCGTCACCGCTGCAGCTGGCCGCGCTGCTGCTGCTGCATGAGCGTGCGGCGCTGGCCACGGTGCTGCTCACTGCCTTTGGCCGCGCGGTGTCGGAGGTCGGCGCGGTGATGATCGTCGGCGGCAACATCGACGGCGTGACCCGCGTCATGACCACCACCATCGCGCTGGAGACCAGCAAGGGCGATCTGCCACTGGCGCTCGGCTTGGGCCTGGTGCTGCTGGGCGTGGTGGCGTGCATCAACCTGGTGATCGCGCTGCTGCGCGGCGGCGCGCGGCGGCGGCTCGCATTCGGGCCGGCGGCATGAGTGCGCCGCTGATCGAGCTGCACGACTGCGCGGTGCACTTCGGCGCCACGCCCGCACTGGCGCCGCTGAGCCTGCGGCTGCAGCGCGGTGAATGCGTGGTGCTGGTCGGTGCCAACGGCAGCGGCAAGACCACGCTGCTGCGGCTGCTGCACGGCCAGCTGGCGTCGCGGCTGACGCAGGGCCGGCGCCGCGCTGCGCCGGGGCCGATGCGCGGCGAGGTGGCGCAGGCGATGGTCTACCAGCGGCCGTTCCTGCTGCGCGTGTCGGTGTGGCGCAACCTGATGCTGGCGCTGTGGCTGGCCGGCGTGCCGCGCGCGCAGCGCGACGCGCGCTCGCGCGAGGCGCTGCAGCGCGCCGGCTTGCTGGCGCAGCGCGGCCAGGACGCGCACGCGCTGTCGGTGGGCCAGCAGCAGCGGCTGGCGCTGGCGCGCGCCTGGGCGGTGCGCCCGCAGCTGCTGTTGCTCGACGAGCCCACCGCCAACCTGGACCCGGCGGCCACGCGCGAGGTCGAGGTGCTGCTGCGCGACTTTGCCGCCGATGGGGTGACGGTGGTGCTGAGCACGCACAATCTGGGACAGGCGCGCCGGCTGGCGCAGCGGGTGTTGTGCCTCGATGCGGGCCAGGTGGTGGCCGATCTGCTGGTGCAGCGTTTCTTCGACGGTCCGCTGCCTGCGGCCGCCGCCCGTTTTGTGCAGGGGGAGTTGCCGTGAAATGCAAGTTGCTGTGCCGACTGAGCGCGTCCTTGTTGGGGCTGATGCTGCTCGCGCCGCTGGCCATGGCGCAGCGGCCGCACATCATGATGGCCTCGACCACCTCGACCGAGCAGTCGGGGCTGTTCGCGCATCTGCTGCCGGCCTTCACCGAGGCCAGCGGCATCGAGGTGCGGGTGGTGGCGCTGGGCACCGGCCAGGCGCTGGACATGGCGCGGCGCGGCGACGCCGACGTGCTGTTCGTGCACGACCCGGCGGCCGAGGACAAGTTCGTCGCCGAAGGTTTCGGCCTCGAGCGCCGCGCGGTGATGACCAACGACTTCGTGCTGATCGGCCCGAAGGCCGACCCGGCGGGCCTGCGCGGCAACGACATCGCCGCGGCGCTGGCCAAGCTGGCCGCCACCGGCCAACCCTTCATCTCGCGCGGCGACAAGAGCGGCACGCACAGCGCCGAGTTGCGGCTGTGGCAGGCCGCCGGCATCGCCGACCCCGCCGCCAAGGCAGCCGGCTACAAGGCCTGCGGCTGCGGCATGGGCCCGGCGCTGAACATCGCCGCATCGGCCAACGCCTACGTGCTGAGCGACCGCGGCACCTGGCTCGCGTTCAAGAACCGCGGCGAGCTGGCGGTGCTGGTCGAGGGCGACCGGCGGCTGTTCAACCAATACGGCGTGATCGTGGTCAACCCGGCGCGCCACGCGCACGTCAAGCTGCGGCAGGCGCAGGCCTTCGCCGACTGGGTGGTCTCGCCAGCCGGACAGGCGCGCATCGCCAGCTTTCGCATCGACGGCGAGCAGTTGTTCTTTCCGAACGCTTCGCGCTGAAGCCAGTGGGGCCGCGCGGCCACAGGCCAAGCGCCCGCGGCAGCGCCGCACCTAGGGTTAGACCCGCGTTGTGCCCGCATGTGGGGCGCTCGGACAATGCCCCGTCCGGCCGCGCCCCGAGCGCTCGTGCGCGCGCCCGCCCGCCCATACCCCACAGGAGATCCACGACGTGAGCATCGCCATTTCCCTCACGGTCAACGGCCGCGCCGTAAAGGCCAGCGTCGACCCCAGAACGCTGCTGGTGCAGCTGATCCGCGAGCACTTGCAGCTCACCGGCACCCACGTCGGCTGCGACACCGCGCAGTGCGGCGCGTGCACCGTGCAGCTCAACGGCCGCGCGGTCAAGGCCTGCTCGATGCTGGCCGTGCAGGCCCAAGGGGCGGCCATCACCACCATCGAAGGCCTGGCGAGCGAAGGGTCGATGCACCCGATGCAGGCGGCGTTTCGCGAGTGTCACGCGCTGCAGTGCGGCTTTTGCACCCCTGGCATGGTGATGGCGGCGGTGCAACTGCTGGCCGACAACCCCACGGCCAGCGAGGCCCAGATCCGCGAGGGCCTGGACGGCAACATCTGCCGCTGCACCGGCTACCACAACATCGTCAAGGCGGTGCAGCACTGCCAGTCGGGCCAGCAGCCCGCCGCCGCCTGAAGGAGATGCCGTCATGACCGACATGTCTGATTCCCCTATCGGCCAGTCGCTGCGCCGACGCGAAGACCAGCGTTTCCTCACCGGCGCCGGCCAGTACGTCGACGACGTGGTGCTGCCGGGCCAGAGCTACGGCTTCTTCCTGCGCTCGCCCTATGCGCACGCGCGCATCAACCGCATCAACCTCGACGCGGCCAAGGCCGCGCCCGGCGTGCTGCACATCTTCACCGGCGCCGACCTGGCCGAAGCCAAGGTCGGCGGCCTGCCCTGCGGCTGGCTGATCACCAGCAAGGACGGCACGCCGATGAAGGAGCCGCCCCACCCGGCACTGGCGCAAGGCAAGGTGCGGCATGTGGGCGACCAGGTGGCGCTGGTGGTGGCCGAGACCTACCTGCAAGCGCGCGACGCCGCTGAAGCGATCGAGGTCGACTACGACGAGCTGACGCCGGTGATCGACATCACCACGGTCGAAAGCGCGGGCGCGGCGGTGCACGACGAAGCGCCGGACAACGTGTGCTACGACTGGGGCCACGGCAACAAGGACGCGGTCGACGCCGCTTTCGCCGCGGCCGCGCACGTGTCCAGGCTCGAGTTCCGCAACAACCGGCTGATCCCCAACGCGATGGAGCCGCGCGCCGCCAACGCGCACTACACGCGCCACGACGACGCCTACACGCTTTACGTCACCAGCCAGAACCCGCACGTCGCGCGGCTGCTGATGTGCGCGTTCGTGCTCGGCCTGCCCGAGAGCAAGGTGCGCGTGATCGCGCCCGACGTCGGCGGCGGCTTCGGCTCGAAGATCTTCCTGTACCCCGAAGAAGTGGCGCTGATCTGGGCCAGCAAGCGCGTGGGCCGGCCGATCAAGTGGACCGCCGAGCGCAGCGAGTCCTTCCTCACCGACGCGCACGGCCGCGACCACGCCACCACCGCCGAGCTGGCGCTCGATGCCAAGGGCAACTTCCTCGCGCTGCGCGTCGACACCATCGCCAACATGGGCGCGTACCTGTCGACCTTCGCCTCGAGCGTGCCGACCATCCTGTACGCCACGCTGCTGGCCGGGCAATACAAGACGCCTGCGATCTATGCCAACGTCAAGGCGGTGTTCACCAACACCGCGCCGGTGGACGCCTACCGCGGCGCCGGCCGACCCGAGGCCACCTACGTGGTCGAGCGCATGGTCGAGCAGGCGGCGCGCGACCTGAAGATGGACCCGGCGCAGATCCGGCGCCAGAACTTCATCACCGAGTTCCCCTACGCCACCCCGGTGGGCCTGACCTACGACACCGGCAACTACGCCGCGCACCTGGACAAGGCGATGCAGATCGCCGACGTCGCCGGCTTCGCCGCGCGCAAGGCGGCCTCGGCCGCCAAGGGCAAGCTGCGCGGCCTGGGCTACAGCTGCTACATCGAGGCCTGCGGCCTGGCGCCCTCCAACATCGCCGGCGCGCTGGGCGCCCGCGCCGGTCTGTTCGAGGCCGGCGAGGTGCGGGTGCATCCCACCG
>CALBTN010000347.1 GCA_937967345.1 uncultured Rubrivivax sp.
GTGGTGGACAAGCCGCTGCGCTCGGGCCAGCAGGTCTATGCGCGCGGCGCCGACCTGGTGGTGATGGCCATGGTGAGCTTCGGCGCCGAGGTCATCGCCGACGGCAACATCCATGTCTACGCACCGCTGCGCGGCCGCGCCATCGCCGGTGCCAAGGGCGACGAGCAGGCGCGCATCTTCGCCACCTGCCTGCAGGCACAGCTGGTGGCCATCGCCGGCACCTACCGCACCACCGAAGTGCCCTGGCCCGACGAGGTGCTGGGCAAGCCGGCGTCGGTGCGGCTGGACGGCGACAAGCTCATCGTCGAGCCGCTCGAGGTTTGACCCGTTTTTTCCGACCGCAACAAAGGACTGACCCCTGATGACCACCAAGATCGTCGTCGTGACCTCCGGCAAGGGAGGCGTCGGCAAGACCACCACCAGCGCGAGCTTCGCCGCCGGCCTGGCACTGGCCGGCCACAAGACCGCGGTGATCGACTTCGACGTCGGCCTGCGCAATCTCGACCTGATCATGGGCTGCGAACGCCGCGTGGTGTACGACCTGATCAACGTGATCCACAACGAGGCCAACCTGAACCAGGCGCTGATCAAGGACAAGCAGTGCGACAACCTGTTCGTGCTGGCGGCCTCGCAAACGCGCGACAAGGAAGCGCTGACCCAGGCCGGCGTCGAGCGCGTGCTGAAGGACCTGGCCGAGATGGGCTTCGACTACATCGTGTGCGACTCGCCCGCCGGCATCGAGACCGGCGCGGTGCTGGCGATGCACTACGCCGACGAGGCGCTGGTGGTCACCAACCCCGAGGTCTCGTCGGTGCGCGACTCCGACCGCATCCTGGGCATGCTGGCGTCCAAGACCAAGCGGGCGATCGAAGGCAAGGAACCGATCAAGGAACACCTGCTGATCACCCGCTACAACCCGCACCGCGTGCAGGGCGGGCAGATGCTGTCGCTGACCGACATCCGCGACATCCTGCGCATCCCGCTGATCGGCGTGATCCCCGAGTCGGAGACCGTGCTCGATGCGTCGAACCAGGGCATCCCGACGATCCACATGAAGGGCAGCGACGTGTCCGAGGCCTACAAGGACGTGGTCGGCCGCTTCCTCGGCGAGGACAAGCCGATGCGCTTCACCGATGCGGCCAAACCGGGCTTCTTCAAGCGCGTGTTCGGCGGCGGGAGGTAAGCACCGATGTCCTTCCTGTCCCGATTGCTGGGCGAAAAGAAGCCCACCGCGAACGTCGCCAAGGAGCGACTGCAGATCATCCTGGCGCACGAGCGCACCGGCCGCGGCGGACCGCGCCGCAACTACCTGCCCGACCTGCAGCGCGAGCTGGTGGCGGTGATCTCCAAATACGTGGCCATCAAGGCCGACGACATCAAGGTCAACCTGGAGCGGCAGGACCACCTCGACGTGCTCGAGGTGAAGATCGAGCTGCCCGAAGCCGCGGCGAAATAAGGCCACATGCGTGTTTCAGGCCATCGTAGCCGGCCATTTCAGGCGAACGTAGCCGGCGTTTCAGCGGGAACGTAGCCGCCGTTTCAGACGATCGTAGCCGGCGTTTCACGCCGATCGTGGTCGATCGAGGCACGCGCGAGTGACCAACCGGTAGGCATAGGCTGACCGCTTTTTTGCGGTCAGAACCATGCCCACCCCAAGGATCACGATGCGCCAGATACGACAAGCCCTACGCCTGCACCTCGAAGCAGGCCTCAGCCACGCCCAGACCGGTCGAGCCCTGGGTATCCCGAAGGCGACGGTGGGCAAGTTCGCACGACTCGCGCGTGCCGCCGGCGTGGACTGGGCCATCGCCCAGACGCTGAGCGACGAGGGCCTCGAAGCCCGGCTGTACCGAGCGGCGGTGCCGCGCGCAGCACGCCACCTCGAGCCCGACTACGCGCTCATCCACCAGGAGCTCAAGCGCCCGGGCGTGACGCTGCAGCTGCTGTGGGAGGAATACGCCCAGGCCAACGCGCTGGCCTACAAGTACACGAGCTTTTGCATCAAGTACCGCCAGTGGGCCGACGGGCTCAAGCGCTCGATGCGCCAGGTCCACGTCGGCGGCGACAAGCTGTTCATCGACTACGCCGGCCAGACGGTGCCCGTCATCGATGCGGCCACCGGCGAGATCCGCCCGGCACAGATCTTCGTGGCGGCGCTGGGCGCATCGAGCTACACGTACGCCTGCGCGACGGCCACGCAGACCGCGCCCGACTGGGTCGGCTCGCTGATCAATGCGCTGGAGTTCATCGGCGGTGTGCCGCGGCTGATCGTGCCCGACCAGCCTCGGGCCCTCGTCGCGCAGCCCGACCGCTACGAGCCCGGCGTGGGTCGGCTGCTGCAGGAGTTCTGCGACCACTACGCCACGGCCGTTCTGCCTGCCAGGCCAGCTCATCCAAGGGACAAGCCCAAAGCCGAGGCCGCGGTGCTCCTGGTCGAGCGGTGGATCCTCGCGCGCTTGCGCAACCGGCGCTTCTTCAGCCTGGTCGAGCTCAACGCTGCGATCGGCGAACTCGTGGCCGAGTTGAACGCGCGAGCGTTCAAGAAGCTGCCCGGTTGCCGCCGCGAGGCCTTCGAGCGGCTGGACCGCCCGACGCTGCGCCCGCTGCCGCCCACGCGCATGCCGATCCTTCGCTTCAAGAGCGCCGGCGTGAACATCGACTACCACGTCGAGTTCGACGCCCACTACTACAGCGTGCCGCACCGGCTGGTGCGCAAGAAGGTCGAACTGCGCGCGAGCAGCACGACGGTGGAGGTCTTCTTCGGCCAGCAACGCGTGGCGGTGCACGCCTACAGCGCCGTCAAAGGCCACTTCACGACGCTGCCCGAGCACATGCCCGCGTCGCACCGCGCGCATCGCGAGTGGACGCCGGCCAAGCTCATCGCCTGGGGCGAGCACATCGGCGCGGCCTGCGCGGCGGTGGTGCGCTGGCAGATGGAGCACCGCCCACATCCCGAGCAAGGCTACCGAGCCTGCCTGGGCCTGCAGCGCCTGGCGCGCAGCTACGGGCCCGAGCGGCTGGAGGCCGCATGCGCGCGGGCGCAGTCGATCCGCTCGCCGCGGTTCAAGACCGTCGACGCGATCCTCAAAAGCGGCATGGATCGCCAGCCTCTGAAGCCCGAGCCGACCCAGACCGCGCTGCCGCTGCACGACAACGTGCGCGGCGCCGACTACTACCACTGATCCCCCATCCACAAGGAGACCGAAGTGATCCCAGCCCACACCCTGGACCAACTCAAGCAGCTGCGCCTGGACGGCATGCTGGCCGCGCTGGCCGACCAGGCCACCAGCAGCGCCGCGGCAAAGCTCGGCTTCGACGACCGGCTGAACCTGCTCGTGCAGCGCGAGATCGACTGGCGTGACGACAAGCGGCTCGCCCGGCTGCTGAAAGCCGCCCGGCTCAAGGTCAGCAGCGCGTGCATCGAGGACATCCTGTGGCGCGACAGCCGCAACCTGGACCGCCACCTCGTCACCGCGCTGGCCGGCTGCGACTGGGTGCGCCACGCGCAGCCGATCCTGATCAGCGGCGCGACGGGCTGCGGCAAGACATGGCTGTCGTGTGCGTTGGCACGTCAGGCCGCACGCAACGGCTTCAGCGTGCTGTACGCGCGAACCCATCGGCTGCTGCAGGAGCTGCGCGTCGCCCACGGCGAAGGCACCTTCACGCGCCGGCTTGGGGCATTGGCGCGCGTGGACGTGCTGTTGCTCGACGACTTCGCAGGAGCCCCCATCGCCGCCGACGAGCGTACCGACCTGCTGGAGCTGCTCGACGATCGCGTGGGCACGAAGGCCACGATCATCACGAGCCAACTCGCCGTCAACAGCTGGCACGCCTGGCTGGACGATCCGACGATCGCCGACGCGATCCTCGACCGCATCGTGCACGGCGCTCATCGCATCGAGCTCAAAGGCCCGTCGCTGCGCGATCCCGAGCACAGGAACCCATGATCGCTTCGCGCATGAACGCCCTACGCCAACGCTCGTGCCGCGAACACGGCTTGCCCACCGCGGCGGTCGTGCGTTCGTCGCAGGCGACGCCCGCCCGCCGCCGTGGACAAGCTTGGCGCCGGCGATGCTCGAACCGAAACCCTCGCCTTCGGCGCCGAGTTGCCCACCCCGGCGATTGACATCGCCGGCGTGGACAACACGGTCGGCTTCAGCCTCATCGTAGCCGGCTGAGATACCATGAACCCAGTCACTCACCGCGTGCCGCGATCGGCCACGATCACGCTGAAATGCCGGCTACGTTCAGACTGAAACGGCCGGCTACGATCGCTGAAATACGCACTCTCTACGGATGCTGCGCCGCCTGTACGGCGTGCAGTTCTGGACTCACGAGAAGTCGATCCTGGCCTGCGGGCTGGACCGCCAGGCCAGCAGCCTGCTGGGCGGGG
>CALBTN010000348.1 GCA_937967345.1 uncultured Rubrivivax sp.
GTGGTCGATGTGCTCGCCCGCGCCGCGGCGCCCGCCGCCGAGCGCGACCACCGCCAGCCCGATGTCGCGCGTGGCCTGGGCCTGCACCCAGCCGGCGCGCGGCGCGGGCACGTCGCGCTGCAGCGGCGCACCCGGCAGGTAAGCGGCGCTGCGTTCGCAGAGATCCGCCGGGCCGCCGAGCGCGGCCACCATCTTCGCGAAATGCTCGAGCGCGCCGCCGCTGGCCAGCACCGCATCGCCCGGGGCCAGCGCGTCGACCTCGCCGCTGGCCAGGCGGCCGAGCTGCAGCGCCTCGGCGCACAGCAGCCGCGTCACCTGCTTCAGCCTGGGCGCCTGGTGCTCGCCGCGCAGGAAGGCCACGGCCTCGGCCACCTCGACCGCGTTGCCGGCGGCATGGCCCAGCACCTGGTTCATGTCGGTGACCAGCGCGCGCGCCGGCAGCCCGGCACCGGTGGCGACGTCGACGATGCAACGCGCCAGCGCGATCGCCATCTCGGGCGTGTCGGCAAAGGCGCCGTTGCCGCACTTGACATCCATCACCAGCCCGTGCAGGCCGGCGGCGAGCTTCTTCGACAGGATGCTCGCGGTGATCAGCGGGATCGACTCGACGGTGGCAGTGACGTCGCGGATCGCGTACAGCCGGCGGTCGGCCGGCGCGAGCTCGGCGGTCTGGCCGATGACCGCGCAGCCGGCCGCGTGCAGCGCCGCGCGCAGCGTTGCCAGGCTGGGCGCGGTCTGGTAGCCGGGGATGGCATCGAACTTGTCCAGCGTGCCGCCGGTGTGGCCCAGGCCGCGGCCGCTGATCATCGGCACGATCGCGCCACACGCGGCCAGGATCGGCGCCAGCAGCAAGCTGACCTTGTCGCCGACGCCGCCGGTGGAATGCTTGTCCAGCACCGGGCCGTGCCAGTCGGCCGCGGGCCAACCGAGCACCGCGCCCGAATGCGTCATCGCCAGCGTCAGCTCGACCGTCTCCTCGGCGGTGAGCCCGCGCAGGAAGATCGCCATCGCCAGCGCGGCGGCCTGGCCTTCGCTCCAGCGGTGGTCGACCAGCCCGGCGACGAAGGCGTCGATCTGGGCGCGGCTGAGCGCGCCGCCGTCGCGCTTGATGCGGATGATCTCCTGCGCCAGCATGACCTTCAGTAGCCGCTGGTGGGCGGCGGTGGGATTGGCGCGCCGCCGAGCACCGCCTCGATGGCGTCGAGCAGGCTGCTGGCGCCGATGCGAAAACGCTGCGGCTGCAGCGCGCCGGGGCCCAGCGTGCGGCGCACCAGCTCCAGGTAAGGCAGCAGCTCGGCCACGGCGCGCAGCCCGCCGGAGATCTTCAGACCGACCTGCCTGGACTCGCGCGGCTGCGTGGCGATCACGTGCAGCATCGTCTCGGCCGCCGCCAGCGTGGCGCCGACCGGCGTCTTGCCGGTGCTGGTCTTGAGGAAGTCGGCCCCCGCGTCCAGCGCCAGCCGCGCCGCGGCTTCGATCACGGCCGCATCGCGCAGCTCGCCGCTTTCCAGGATGAGCTTCAGCGTCAGCCCGGCGCAGGCTTCGCGCGCGCGGTGCAGCAGCCGCGACACGGCAGCGGTCTCGCCGGCTTGCAGCGCGCGCCATGGCAGCACCAAGTCGACCTCCTGCGCACCGGCCGCGACGATGCCGCGCACCTCGGCCAGCACGGCATCGGCATCGCTGCCCCCGGCCGGGAAGTTGCCAACCGCGGCGACGCGGATCGCCGCCGGCAGCATCGATCGCGCGAGGGCTGCGAAGCGCGGCCACACGCACACCGCAGCGACGGGGCCGAAGGCGGTCTGCGCGCGCTGGCACAGCCGCTCGATGTCGGCCTCGGTGTCGCCGTCGTTCAGGCAGGTCAGGTCCAGGCAGCGCAGCGCGCTGCGCGCGGCGGCCTCGATCTCGGCGATCGCGGCGCGGGAGCTCATGGCGCGCTGCTGCCGGCAGGCTGCAACTGCCCCAGCAGCTGCACCAACAGCTCGGCCGCAGCCCGCGCCGCTGCCTCGGCGCTGGCCAGGGTGTGGCCATGGCTGAGCGCTTCGGGCGACAGCCCCGCCGCCAGGTTGGTGATCAGCGACAGCGCCAGCACGCGCAGACCCAGCCAGCGCGCGATGATCGTTTCGGGCACCGTGCTCATGCCCACCGCGTCGGCGCCCAGCGTGCGCAGCATGCGGATCTCGGCCGGTGTCTCGAACTGCGGGCCCAGCATCCAGGCGTACACACCCTCATGCAGCCGCACGCCGCAGCGTTGCGCCGCGTCGCGGGCGGCGGCGCGCAACGCGGGGTCGTAGGCGTCGCTCAGGTCGACGAAGCGCTCGTTGCCGCTTTCGCCTTGCAGCGGCGAGCGCTGCACCAGGTTCAGATGGTCAGTCAGCAGCATGAAGCTGCCCGGTGGCATCGCCGGGTTCAGGCTGCCGGCCGCGTTGGTCTGCACCAGCGTGTCGCAGCCGAACTCGCGCAGCGTGCGCAGTGCCGCCTTCATGCCGTCGGCGCGGCCGCTTTCGTAGGTGTGTGCGCGCCCGGCGAGCACGGCGACTTGCGCTGGCCCGATGCGGCCCAGCCACAGTTCACCGGCGTGGCCGGCGACACCGGCGCCGGGAAAGCCCGCCAGCTCGGCGTAGGCGATGCGCAGCGGCGCGTCCAGCCGTTGCACGAAACCGCCCCAGCCCGAGCCCAGCAGCACCGCGATGCGCGGCGCGAACTGCGGCGCCCGCTCGCGCAGCAGATTCAGCGCCGGTTCCATGGTGCGAGTCATCGCGGCCCCAGCGTCGGCGGCCCGAAGGCGTGTGGCAACAGCTCGCCCAGGCTGAAGCGCGCCTGCACCTGCGCCATGTCGGCCACCAGCACCGGCATGTCTTCGCTGCCGAACTCGCGCAGCTTCTGGCGGCAGCCGCCGCAGGGCGTGGCCCACGCCGGGCCGGGGCCGGCGACCACCAGCGCACGCGCCTGGCGCCCGCCGGCCAGCACCAGCGCCGCCAGCGCGCCGGCCTCGGCGCACTGGCCTTGCGGATAGGCCGCGTTCTCGAGGTTGCAGCCGGCATGCACGCGGCCGTGTTCGTCGAGCAGCGCCGCGCCGACCTGGAACTTGGAGTACGGCGCGTAGGCCTGGGCCCGCGCCGCGCGCGCCGCCGCCAGCAGCGCGTGCTCGTCGGCCTGGTCGAGGGTGGCGGCCATCGCCGTCAGCTGCGCGCGCTCAAGACGCCGCCAGCACGCCGCTGGCGCCCACCGCGCGTTGCGGCAGATCGAACAGCACGCCGGGGTTCATCACGCCCTGGGGATCGAGCACCGCCTTGGCACCCGCCAGCGCCTGGCGCAGCAGCGCGGGAACTTCCTGCTCGTAGGCGCTGCGGTGGTCGCGCCCGACCGCGTGGTGGTGCGTGCTGGCCCCGCCGTGGCGGATCACGGCGGCATTGCACGCGCGCTTGATCTCGCACCAGCGCGCCAGCGCACTGGCCAAGTCGCCACTGTCGCTGCCGCGCGCGGCGATGGTGAAGTACGGCGCCGGCCCGTCGGGGTAGACATGGGTGATGCGGCAGGAGACGGCGCCGCCGTGCCCGGTGATGCGTTCGATCGCCTCGCCCACATCGCTGCGCACGCCGTCGTAGAACGCGGCGAAGCCCTGCCAGGTGACGGCGCTTTCGAAGGTGTCGACGATGGCGCCGCGGCGCGTGGTTTCGTCGCGCCAGTACGGCATGCGCAAGAAGGCTTCACGCCAGTCGCTGGCGGCACCTTCGCGCTGCCCGCCCGGTGCGTCGTCGGCCGGCTGCAGCGAGCGCATCACCGCGTCGCGCTCCCACTGCCCGCCGTGGTCGGCGGCAAGTTCCAGCGCGCGTGCGATCCAGGCGTGCAGCGGGTGGTCGGCCGACTCGAAGCCCAGCATCAGCGTCGCGCTGCGGCGGTCGCCGACGCCGGCAAAGGCGACTTCGGCCGGGTCGAGCAAGCGGCAGTTGCTCGGCTGCAGCCCCGACTGCGCCAGCGCACGCAGGCAGGCCACGGCGGCGCCGAATTCGGCAAAGCGCAGCGCCGCCGACGCGCGGTAGCGCGGGCGCTGCTGCAGCCGCATCCAGGCTTCGGTGATCACGCCCAGCGTGCCCTCCGAGCCGATCAGCAGCCGATCCGGCGCCGGCCCCGCGCCCGACGCCGGCAGCCGGCGGGTGTGCACCACCCCGGCCGGCGTGACCATGCGCAGGCTCTGCACGAAGTCGTCGATGTGCGTGGCCTGGGTCGCGTAGTGGCCGCCGCCGCGGGTGGCGATCCAGCCGCCCAGGCTGCTGAACTGGAAGCTTTGCGGGTAGTGGCGCAGCGTCAGCCCGTGCGGGCGCAGCGCGGCTTCGAGCTCGGGGCCGAACATGCCGGCCTGGATGCGCGCGGCGCGGCTTTCGAGATCGATCTCGAGCACGCGGCCGAAACGCTCGAGGTCCAGCGACAAGGTGGCCGCGTAGCTGCCGCCCACCGCGGCCTCGACCCCGCCGCACACGCTGCTGCCGCCGCCGAAGGGAATGACCGCGATGTCGTCACGGCCGGCCCAGGCCAGCAGTTCGGCCAGCTGTGCCTCGTTGCGCGGGAAGGCGACCCAGTCGGGCACGTGCGGCACATCGCGCAGCCACATGCGCGCACCGTCGGCGTAACTCTTGCCCAGGCTGTGCACCAGGCGGTCGTAGGGCGTGCTGCTGACCACCTCGGCCAGCGCCGCGGGCACGCTGCCGCGCGGCGCGGCCACGCGGAAGTCCTCGACGCGCGGCTCGGCGATCTCGGGGCCGGCCGCACCCAGCGCGGCCAGCAGCGCGTGCACGCCGCGCAGCTCGGCACTGCTGAGGCTGTCGCCGAGCTCGCCCCAGCCCCAGAAGCGGCGGGGCGCACGGCGCGACAACGAGGCAGCAGCGTCCATCAGGCTACTTGTACAGCACCTGCGGCAGCCACAGCCCGATGCCGGGGAACTGGTACAGCAGCACGATGGCCAGGATCTGGATGCCCATGAACGGCAGCATGCCGCCGAAGATCTGGTTCAGCGTGACGTGCGGCGGCGCCACGCCCTTCAGGTAGAACGCCGCCATCGCCACCGGCGGGCTCAAGAACGCGGTCTGCAGGTTCAACGCCACCAGCAGGCCGAAGAACAGCGGGTCGACGCCAAAGTTGTCGAGCAGCGGGATGAAGATCGGCATGAAGATCACGATGATCTCGGTCCACTCCAGCGGCCAGCCAAGCACGAAGATGATCACCTGCGTCAGCACCAGGAACTGGGTCTTGCTCAGGTTCATGCCCAGCACCCACTGCTCGACCAGCTCCTGCCCGCCCAGCAGCGCGAACGCGGCCGAGAAGATGGCCGAGCCGACGAACAGCCAGCACACCATCGCGCTGGTCTTGGCGGTGAGGAACACCGACTCTTTCAGCACGCTGAAGGTGAACTGGCGGTAGGCAATGGCGAGCACGAAACCGCCGAAAGCGCCGACCGCCGCGGCTTCGGTGGGCGTGGCCAGGCCCAGCACGATCGAGCCCAGCACCGCCAGGATCAGGATCAGCAGCGGGAAGAACGAGGTCAGCAGCATCTTGAAGACCTCGAGCCGGGTGAAGCTCAGCAGCGCGTAATACACCAGCAGCGCCAGCGCACCCGCGCCCAGGCCGATCCAGTAGTTGGTCGACGCCGGCACGCGATCGGCGCCGGCTGGGGCGCTGGCGCTGGCCGCCGCGGCCGTGCTGCCGGGCTCGGCCAGCGCTGGCGGCTGCGCCGCTTCGGGCTCGCTGCCCGGCGGCGCGGCGGCGGCCTCACCCTGCGCGTCCTGCGCCGCTTGGCTGTCCTGCGCGTCCTGTGCGGCCTGCGCGTCCGACGGCGGCTCGCTCAGACCGTCATCGGCTGGTGGCTCGGCCAGTTCGCCGCTGTCGCTGGGGGGTTCGGCCAGGCCGCCCTCTTCGGCGCCCTCTTCGGCGCCCGGCTCGGCGAGCCCGCCGGGTTCGGCCAGCCCGCCGGCCTGGGCGTCCGCTGCCTGGCCGGCCGACTCGACACCGATCTGCTGCAAGCCGCCGGTGTCCTCGGCCACCGCCGGGCGCGTCGCGACCTGGTACGACCACAGCGCGACGAACACGAACAGCAGCAGCGGCAGCGCGGCGATCAGCAACTGGCGCAGCAGGTAGCCGGTGGGCACGTCCTGGTTGCGCCGCCCTTTCAGCGCGCCCAGCAGCGCCGGCAGCGCACGCGCGTGGCCGCTGGCGGCGATGCGCTGCGTCAGCGGTGGCAGCGGCACCGCGCGCTGCTCGGGCGTGAGCGGCGGCGCCAGCGAGGGCTTGATCTTGGCCAGGAGCACCGTGTAGACGATGTACAGGCCGGCCAGCATGATGCCGGGAAAGAACGCACCCGCATAAAGCTGCACCACCGACACCCCGGCGGTGGCACCGTAGACGATCAGCAGCACCGACGGCGGAATCAGGATGCCCAGGCAGCCGCCGGCGGTGATCGCGCCGGCCGACACCGGCACGCTGTAGCCGGCGCGCAGCATCTGCGGCAGCGCCAGCAGCCCCATCAGCGTGACCACCGCGCCGACGATGCCGGTGGCGGTGGCAAACACCGCGCAGGTCACCAGCGTGGCCACCGCCAGCGCGCCGGGCACGCGCGCCAGCGCCAGGTGCAGGCTCTTGAAGAGCTTTTCGATCAGGTTCGCGCGCTCGACCAGGTAGCCCATGAAGACGAACAGCGGGATCGCGATCAGCACGTCGTTGGCCATCGTCTTGAACGCCGCCTGCACCATCAGGTCCAGCGTGCGGTGCCAGTCGCGGTCATAGGCCAGCCAGGTGAAGATCATGCCCATGCCCATCAGCGTGAACGCCGTGGGAAAGCCCAGCATGATCGCCACCACCACCAGCGACAGCATCAGCAGCCCGATGTGGCCGGAAGTGATCTTCTCGGCGCCGAGCAGCACCGCCAGCGCGGCGGCGACGATGATCGCCATCAGCGAAAAGCCGAACCACAGTTCCTTGCGCAGCTTGGGCATCACACGCCCTCCTGGCGCTGCGCCGGCGGCACGAGGCTCATGTCGCCGCTGATGTCGGCATCGGTGACGTGCACCATCTCCTTGAGCTTGTCGACATCGACCTCCTCGACGTCGGCTTCGCGCGACGGCCACTGGCCATCGCGCAGGCAGATCACGCAGCGCACGATCTCCACCAGCCCTTGCAGCAGCAAGAACGCACCAGCCACCGGAATCACGAACTTGAACGGGTACACCGGGATCGGGTCGGCGTTGAAGGTGGTCTCGCGGATCGCCAGCGACTCCTGCGCGAAGCTCCAGCCGGCCCAGGTCATCGCGAACACGCCGGGCAGGAAGAACACGATGTAGAGCAGCAGGTCGATCGTCGCCTGGGTGCGCGGGCGAAAAAAGCCGTACAGCACGTCGCCGCGCACATGGCCGTTCTTGGCCAGCGTGTAGGCGCCGGCCATCATGAACAGCACGCCGTACAGCATGATCTGCGCGTCCAGCATCCAGCCATGCGGGCGGTTCAGCACGTAGCGCGAGAACACCTCCCAGGTGATCATCAGCGTCAGCGCCACCGCCGACCAGGCACTGGCCTTGCCGACCCAGGTGGACAAGCGGTCGACCGCGAGCAAGGTCTTTTGCATCGGGCTTCCTCTACACGTCGTCTACACGAAAAGGGCGCCGTCACCGGCGCCCTGCACAGTCTTGGCGTGGTCGCACGGGGCCGTTCAGGCCTTCTTCGGCGCGGCGCGGAAGTAGCGGTTGGACGCCATCTTGTAGTCGACCATGTAGTCGGCCTGCCACTGCGTGGCGCGCTGCGCGAAGGCCTTCTGCGAATCGAGCACCTTCTTGAACAGCGGGTTCTCGCCGCCCTTCTTGGCCATGATCTTGTCCCAGGAGTCGAGCTGCGCGCGCAGGATCGCGTCGGGCGTCTTGTAGAACTTGACGCCGGCCTTCTTCAGCTCGCCGTAGTCCGTGGCGTTGCGGTCGATCGCCTTCCAGCTCATGTCGGCGCTGGCGGCCTGCACCGCGACGTCGATGATCGCCTTGAGGTCGGCGGGCAGCGCGTCGTACTTGGCCTTGTTGAACAGGATCTCGAACTGCTCGCCCGACTGGTGGAAGCTTTGCAGCATGCAGTTCTTGGCCACGTCGGGAAAGCCCAGCAGCTTGTCGCTGGAGGCGTTGTTGAACTCGGCGCCATCGATCAGCCCGCGGTCCAGCGCCGGCACGATCTCGCCGCCGGGCAGCGGGTTCACCGCAGCGCCCATGTCGGCGTACATGTCCACCGCCAGGCCGACAGTGCGGAACTTCATGCCCTTGACGTCGGCCACCTTGGCGATCGGCTTCTTGAACCAGCCGAACGGCTGGGTGGGCATCGGCCCGGTCAGGAACGACACCACGTCCATGTTGATCGACTTGTAGATCTCGTCGAGCAGCGCCTTGCCGCCGCCGT
>CALBTN010000349.1 GCA_937967345.1 uncultured Rubrivivax sp.
TGCGCAGGCGCGAGATCTGCACGTCCAGGCTGCGGTCGAAGGGCTCGAACTCGCGCCCGCGGGCCAGCTGCGCCAGCTTGTCGCGCGACAGCGGCTGGCGCGGATGGCGCACCAGCGCCTTGAGCATCGAGAACTCGCCGGTGGTCAGCGAAATCTGCTGGCCCTCCTTGCACAGCCGGCGCAGCGACAGGTCGAACTCGTAGGGGCCGAAGGTCACGGTCTGCGCCTCTTGCGACGGCGCACCCGGCGCTTCAGGCGTGGGGCGGCGGCGCAGCACCGCGTTGATGCGCGCGAGCAGCTCGCGCGGGTTGAAGGGCTTGGGCAGGTAGTCGTCGGCGCCGACTTCCAGGCCGACGATGCGGTCCACGTCCTCGACCTTGGCGGTGAGCATGATGATCGGCGTGGTGTCGCGCGCCGCGCGCAGGCGGCGGCAGATCGACAGGCCGTCCTCGCCGGGCAGCATCAGGTCGAGCACGATCAGATCGACGCTCTCGCGCGTGAGCACGCGGTTCAGCGCCTTGGCGTCCTCGGCGAGCAGGACGTCGAAGCCTTCTTGCGCCAGGTAGCGGCGCAGCAGGTCGCGAATCCGCGCGTCGTCGTCGACGATCACCACGCGATTGGGTCGCGCATTCGATGGCTGCGTCATGGCAGGCTCCAAACTTGTAACAGGCGAATTGTGCAAGGCTTCTGAAGCCCCTTTTCGGTGCTTCTGACCATCTGTTACAGCTCAATTCGCTAAGCTGTCCGGCGCGGCATCGAAAGTTCACGCGGCGGACGTCACGCCGGCGCGTGATCGACGGTGCCGGCCACCGCCGCCATGGAAAGCGCTATGAAACTGCGAGCCCCGATCGCCTCCGTCATTGTTCCCGCCGCCGCGCTGATCGGTCTGGCACTGGCCGGCCCGGCGCTGCACGCGCAGCCGGCACCTGCGGTCGTTGCCAACCAGTTGTCGCTGTCGGCGTCGGCCAGCGTCGACGTGGTCAACGACCTGCTGGTCATCAGCTTTGCCACGCAGCGTGAAGGCCCCGATGCCGCCAGCGTGCAGGCGCAGCTGATGCAGGCGCTGGAAGCCGCGCTGGCCGAGGCGCGCAAGGCGGCGCGGCCGGGGCAGGTGGACATCAGCACCGGCAACTTCTCGGTGCACCCGCGCTACGGCGCCAAGGGCGAACCGACGAAGTGGCAGGGCAGCGTCGAGCTGCGGGCCGAGGGCCGCGACTTCGGCGCGCTGACGCAGCTGGTGGGCCGCATCCACACCCTGAGCGTGTCGCAGGTCAGCCACCGCTTGTCGCGCGAAGCCCAGGACAAGGCCGAGGCCGAGGCCAGCGCGCAGGCGATCGCGCGCTTTCGCCGCCAGGCCGACGCCTATGCCAAGGGCTTCGGCTTCGGCAGGGTGAGCCTGCGTGCGGTCGAGGTCAGCGCCAGCGGTTCGTCGGGGCCGCCGATGCCGCGCTTTCGCGCCGCCGCCGCTGGCGAGATGGCGATGGCCAGCGCGCTGCCGGTGGCCGCGGGCACGTCCGAAGTCAGCGTGGTCGTCAGCGGCTCGGTGCAGATGCTCGAGTAGCGTGTGCAGCGGCGGCGGCTCCGACCCATGACGCAATCGCCCGATCGCGCGCGCGAGTGCCGGCAACGTCCGGCGACGATCCGATCGTCGCAGCCGCGCGCGGCACCACAGGCCATACCGTGAAGACGCACCCGGTGGGTCGCGGCGGGCCGCACCCGACGGATGCGGCGCTGCCGGTGGTGCGCCTGGCCGAGATCGACGAAGCCGCGGCGGCAACCGCCATCGAGCGCGCGCGCGGCTTTGCAGCGCCGCTGCTCGACGGCCAGCAGCTCGACACCGGCGAGGACGCGCTGGCGCATGCCGACGGCGTCGCGCGGATCCTGCAGGGCATCGGCGCGGCGCCGTCGCTGCGCGTCGCACCCTACCTGGTGTATGCGGGGGACTACCTGCAGCGGCCCGAGGAGGTCGTCGGCAAGGCCTTCGGCGAACCCTATGCGAGCCTGGTCAGCCACACCCGGCGGCTGGCGCAGGCGCAGCGCTCGGTGCGCGGCGCGCAGGTCGGCTCGCAGCAGCGTGCGTTGCACACCGAGCGCGTGCGCAAGATGCTGCTGGCCTTCGCCAGCGACCTGCGCGTGGTGCTGCTGCGGCTGGCTTCCAGGCTGCAGACGCTGCGCTGGTTCGCCGCCACCAAGCTCGACTGCCCGCAAGAGCTGGCGCGCGAGTCGCTGGAGGTGTTCGCCCCGCTGGCCAACCGGCTGGGCATTTGGCAGATCAAGTGGGAGCTGGAGGATCTGGCCTTTCGTTTCCTGCAACCTCACGACTACCACCACGTGGCCGCGTTGATCGACGGCAAGCGCCACGAGCGCGAGGCGGCGGTGGAGGCTGCGCGCGCACGGCTGGCCGCCGAGCTGGCCGCAGTGGGCCTGCGCTGCGAGGTGCAGGGTCGGCCCAAGCACCTGTACAGCGTGTGGAAGAAGATGCGCGGCAAGGGCCTGGGCGTGGAGCGCATCTTCGACCTGCGCGCGCTGCGCGTGATCGTCGGCGACGTGGCCGATTGCTACGCGGTGCTGGCGCGGGTGCACGCGCTGTACCTGCCGGTGCCCGGCGAATTCGACGACTACATCGCCAAGCCCAAGCCCAACGGCTACCAGTCGCTGCACACGGTGGTGCGCGGCCACGATGGCGCGGCGCTCGAGGTGCAGATCCGCAGCCGGACGATGCACGAACATGCCGAGCACGGCGTGGCCGCGCATTGGGCCTATAAAGAAGCCGGCGCGCGCGGCTACGGCGGCGTCAGCGCGGCCGGCCAGTTCGAGGAGCGGGTGGCCGAGGCGCGGCGTGCGGTGCTGGGCGAGCTTCTGGCATGGGGGCGCGAGATCGCGCACGGCGGCGGCGGGCCTGCCGAGGCCGGCCTGTTCGACGATCGTATCTACGTGTTCACGCCGCAGGCCGCGGTGATCGAGCTGCCGGCGGGGGCCACGCCGCTGGACTTTGCCTACGCGCTGCACACCAGCGTCGGCCATCGCTGCCGCGGCGCGCGCGTCGACGGTGCGCTGGTGCCGCTGCACACGCCGCTGCGCAACGGCCAGACGGTGCAGATCGTCACCGCCAAGGACGGCGGCCCGTCGCGCGACTGGCTCGGCACCGATCCGGCCTTCCTGAAGAGCCCGCGCGCGCGCGCCAAAGTTCGCGCCTGGTTCAATGCGCTGGAGCTGGCGGCCACGGTGGCGCGCGGGCGCGAGCTGGTCGAAAAGCTGCTGCAGCGCGAAGGCCGCACCGCGATCAAGCTTGACTTGCTGGCCGAGCAGCTCGGCTTCAAGGCCGCCGATGCGCTGTTCGAGGCGGTGGGCAAGGACGAGTACTCGCTGCACCACATCGAGCATTACCTGCGCCCGGTGGCGCCTTCGCCGGCACCGCAGGCCGCAGTGCCGCGCCGGCAGCGCAAGGCGGCCAGCGGCGGCGATGGTGTGCTGGTGGTCGGGGTGGGCTCGCTGTTGACCACCCTTGCGCGCTGCTGCCGGCCGGCGCCGCCGGACGCGATCAGCGGCTTCGTCACCCGCGACAAGGGCGTGGCGATCCACCGCAGCGACTGCAGCAACCTGCAGCACATGGTGCGGCGCAGCCCCGAGCGTTTGACCGCGGTGGCCTGGGGCGCGCGCCGCGGCGATGCGCCGGCGAGCTACGCGGTCGATCTGCTGATCGAGGCCGACGACCGCCAGGGGCTGTTGCGCGACATCTCCGAGCTGCTGGCCAAGGAGCGCATCAACGTCGCCGGGGTGCACACGCAGTCGGTCAGGGACGGCCGCGGCAGCACCGCCTGGATGACCTTCACCGTCGAGGTGGCCGACACCTCCAGGCTGGCGCCGGTGCTGATGCAACTGGGCCGGGTGCGTGGCGTTCGCCACGCGCGGCGCAAGTGACGCGCCGGCGCTGCTATAGAATCCCGCCCGACCCAGGCGCGTAGCTCAGCTGGTTAGAGCACCACCTTGACATGGTGGGGGTCG
>CALBTN010000350.1 GCA_937967345.1 uncultured Rubrivivax sp.
GATCACCACGGTGCAGTTGGCGATCGACTACGCCACCAGCCACCAGAAGGCCTGAACCCGGCGGCGCGCGCAATGAGTCGCCGTCGTGTCGTCGTCACCGGACTCGGGCTGATCAGCCCGGTGGGCAACAGCGTGGCCGAAGGCTGGGCCAACCTGGTTGCCGGCCGCAGCGGCATCGGCGCGATCACGCGCTTCGATGCCACGGCGTTTTCCTGCCGCATCGCCGGCGAGGTCAAGGGCTTCAACGTCGAGGACTATCTGCCGGCCAAGGAAGCGCGGCACATGGACACCTTCATCCACTACGGGCTGGCGGCTTCGATCCAGGCGGTGCGGGATGCGGGGCTGCCCCATGGCGATGCGCTGACCGAGGAGCAGGCCGAGCGCATCGGCTGCCTGGTCGGCTCGGGCATCGGCGGGCTGCCGATGATCGAGGTCACCGACGGCGAGTACCGCGAGCGCGGCCCGCGGCGCATCTCGCCGTTCTTCGTGCCGGCGTCGATCATCAACATGATCTCCGGCCACCTGTCGATCAAGTTCGGCTTCACCGGCCCGAACCTGGCGATCGTCACCGCCTGCACCACCGGGCTGCACTGCATCGGCGAGGCCGGGCGGCTGATCGAGTACGGCGACGCCGACGTGATGGTCGCCGGCGGCGCCGAATCCACGGTGTCGCCGCTGGGCGTGGGCGGCTTCGCCTCGGCGCGCGCGCTGTCCACGCGCAATGACTCGCCCGAGACCGCATCTCGGCCGTGGGATGTGGACCGCGACGGCTTCGTTCCGGGCGAGGGGGCGGGTGTGCTGGTGCTCGAGGAATACGAACACGCGAAGCGGCGCGGCGCCAAGATCTACGCCGAACTCGCCGGCTTCGGCATGGGAGCCGACGCCTTCCACATGACAGCACCCAACGTCGACGGCCCGAAGCGGTCGATGAAGGCGGCGCTGCGCAACGCCGGCATCAACGCCGATCAGGTGCACTACCTGAACGCGCACGGCACTTCCACGCCGCTGGGCGACTTGAACGAGACCAACGCGATCAAGCTGGCCTTCGGCGACCACGCGAAGCAGCTGGTCGTGAACTCGACCAAGTCGATGACCGGGCATCTGCTCGGCGGTGCCGGCGGTATCGAATCGCTGTTCACCGTGCTGGCGCTGCACCACCAGGTGTCGCCTCCGACCACCAACATCTTCAACCAGGATCCGCAGTGCGACCTGGACTACTGCGCGAACACCGCGCGCGACATGAAGATCGACGTGGCGGTGAAGAACAACTTCGGCTTCGGCGGCACCAACGGCACGCTGGTCTTTCGCCGCGCGTGACCGGCGGGGCGCTTCGACGCGCATGCGCGCCGCCCCTGCAACCCAGGCCTGGACCTGCACTACCGGGCCATGGCGTGCGTTCCAAGTGGGGCTGCATGCGCTGGCGGCCGCGGTGGGCGCGGCCTGGGCGGCGAGCCATCTGTGGGGCAACGGCGCCGCAGCGGCGGCAGCCGCCGCTGCCGGGCTGGGTGCTGCGGCGCTGGCGTGGCGCTGGCCTGTGGCCGAACCCTGCCGGCTCGGCTGGGACGGCAGCACCTGGCGGCTGCAGCCGGCGCGCGGCGAAGCAATCAGCGGCCAGGTCCGCTTGATGATCGATCTGGGGGGCTGGATGCTGGTGCGCTTCTCACCGGGCGCGCGCTGGCTGCCGCTTGCACGCGCCGGTGCTGCTGACTGGCAGGCCATGCGTGTGGCGCTGCACGCCGTGCGGCCCGAGGCATGAACGCCGCCGATGCCGACGCGCAGCTGATCGAGCGCTTTCGACGCGGCGATCGCCGTGCGTTCGAGATGTTGGTGGTGAAGTACCAGAGGCGCATCGAACGGCTGATCGCGCGCATGGTGCGCGACGCCGACCTGGTGGAAGACATCGCGCAGGAGACTTTCATTCGCGCGTACCGGGCGCTGCCGCAGTTCCGCGGCGACAGCGCGTTCTACACCTGGCTGTACCGCATCGCGGTCAACTCGGCGAAGAAGGCGCTCGGCGAGATCAAGCGCGATCCGGTCGTCACCGAGGCGGCGCTCGGCGCGCGCGACGCCGATGACGAAACTTCCCGGGGTGCAGCCGAACTAACCGACGGCGAAACCCCCGAATCCGTGCTGGCGAGCAAGGAGATCGCGGCCACGGTGAATGCCGCGATCGAGGCCTTGTCCGAGGATCTGCGCCAGGCCATCACGCTGCGCGAGATCGAGGGCCTGAGCTACGAAGAGATCGCCGAAGCGATGAACTGCCCGATCGGAACCGTGCGTTCGCGCATTTTTCGCGCTCGCGAGGCGATTGCCGAGAAACTGCGCCCGCACATCGAGGTCAACGAGGGCAGGCGCTGGTGACCGCCGGCCCAGGTGCCATTGGAGTCGAACATGAAACAACACGATGCTGCCGATGCACCGCCACCCGGCTGGCTGATGTCGGCGCTGGCCGACGGCGAAGCCGATGCCGCCGAACTGGCGCGAGGCTGCCAGCTGTTTGCTGCCGAGGCGTCGGCGCGCGAGTGCTGGCATGACTACCACCTGATCGGCGACGTGCTTCGCAGCCAGGACTTGGCCAGCGGGCTATCGCACGACCAGGACTTCCTTCGCCGCCTGAGCGCGCGGCTGGACCGTGAGCCTGCGGTGCTTGCGCCGGTGCTTGCAGACCGGGGCGCGGCGCCGGCGCGCAGGCGCTGGGCAGTGCCAGCGGCCGTGGCGGCCAGCGTGACCGCACTGGTCGCCGCGGCCGGGTTGTGGCCGCAATTGGATCGCACGGCCCCCGCGCCGTCGCTGGCGGCGGCGCCTGCCTCAGCCGCGCCGACGGTGGCAGCGGTGCCAGCCGTTGCGCCGCAAGGCCTGCTCGCGCAGCGGGCCCCGGCCGCGGCGGAACCGGTGGCCACCGGTGGCCGCGTGCTGCGCGATGCGCGACTCGACCGCTACCTGCGCGCGCACCGCGAGTACGCCGCGGCGCTGCCGGGGTCGTTGCCCGGGGGCTCCGCCCGCGGCATTGCCACGGTCTCCTTCGAGCGCTGAGATGAGCCCGCGCGCGGCGGACCTTCGCCTGCGGCGGCTCGCTGCGCTGCTGTCGTTGCTGGTGCTGGCGGCGCTGTGCGCGCCGCTGCGCGCCGCGGCGCAGGAAGCGCCCGGCGAGCCGATGTCGGCCAGCGAGGCGCGCGGTTGGCTCGCGCGCATCCACGTCGCGGCGCACGAGCGCAACTACCAGGGCACGCTGGTGTTCAACACCGACGGGGCCTTGTCCAGCGCGCGCGTCGCCCACTTCTGCGAAGGCACCCAATCGTTCGAACGCGTGGAACTGCTCGACGGGCGCATGCAGCAGATCTACCGCCACAACGACCGTGTCCACACGCTGTGGCCACGCACCCGTGTGGCGGTGCTCGAAGAGCGCGACCCGCGGCAGGCGTCGTTGCGCCCGGTGATCGAACCGCGCGCCGAGCACAGCTACCAACTTCGCAATCAGGGCACCGACCATGTCGCCGGGCGCGAGGCGCAGGTCCTGCTGCTCGAGCCGCGCGATGCCTATCGTTACGGCCAGCGCTTGTGGGTCGACCTGCGCAGCGGGCTGGTGTTGCGTGCCGACGTGCTCGGGCCGCGGCAGCAGGTGCTCGAGTCCAGCGCGTTTTCGCAGGTCGACGTCGACATCAAGCCGCGGCCGGCGAGCGTGCTGCAGCCGATGAAGCGGCTCGACGGCTACCGCAAGGTGCGCCCGCTGCACGAGGCAACCCAGCTGCAGACCGAGGGCTGGACGCTGAACGCGCCGCCGGCCGGGTTCCAGCTCAGCAGCTGCATCCGCCGCGTGCTCGACCCGGCCGACGGTGCCGACACCGCGCCTGTGGTGCAGGTGGTGTATTCCGACGGGCTGACCTACGTCTCGCTGTTCATCGAGCCGATCGGCCACATGACGCAACGCCAGCCGCTGTCGAGCCAGCTGGGCGCGACCCACACCTTGATGCAGGCGCACGACGCCGACTGGTGGGTGACGGTCATGGGCGACGTGCCGCCTGAGACCCTGAAGCGATTCCACCAGGCGCTCGAGCGGCGCCGTTGAAGCCATCAGCCGAATCTTTGCAGGAGTTTGCATGCAGTTCCGAGTTCGTCCAGCCTTTGTCGAAGTGCCGCAGCGTGCCTTGTGGATCGCCGTGTGGCTGTTGCTGGTGCTGGGCAGTTGGCCGACGCTGTCGCGTGCGCAGGCGGCGCCTGCGCCGGCATTGCCGGATTTCACCGAGCTGGTCGAACGGGTCGGCCCGGCGGTGGTCAACATCCGCACGCTGGAGCGGGTGCGTCAGGGCGGCGCACCCGGCATCGAGATCGATCCCAACGTCGAGGAGTTCTTCCGCCGCTTCGGCATTCCGCTGCCCGGGCGGCCCGACCCGCGTCGCGGACCGCGCGGCGGCGACGACGAGCCGCAGCAGCGCGGCGTGGGCTCCGGCTTCATTCTCAGCGCCGATGGCTTCGTCATGACCAACGCCCACGTCGTCGAGGGCGCCGACGAGGTGCTGGTGACGCTGTCGGACAAGCGCGAGTTCAAGGCGCGCATCGTCGGGTCGGACCGGCGCACCGACATCGCGGTGGTCAAGGTCGAGGCTTCGGGCCTGCCGTTCGTCAAGATCGGTGACAGCGACAAGCTGCGTGTCGGCGAGTGGGTGGTGGCGATCGGTTCGCCCTTCGGCCTGGACAACACCGTCACTGCCGGCATCGTCAGCGCCAAGGGGCGCGACACCGGCGACTACCTGCCGTTCATCCAGACCGACGTCGCCATCAACCCCGGCAACTCGGGCGGGCCGCTGCTCAACCTGCGCGGCGAGGTGGTGGGCATCAACTCGCAGATCTTCAGCCGCTCGGGCGGCTACATGGGCATCGCGTTCGCGATCCCGATCGCCGACGCGATGCGCGTGTCGGACCAGCTGCGCACCAGCGGACGGGTCATTCGCGGGCGCATCGGCGTGCAGATCGCACCGGTGAGCAAGGACGTGGCCGAAGCCATCGGCCTGGGCAAGGCCAGTGGCGCACTGGTGCAAAGCGCCGAGGCCGGCGGCCCGGCCGACAAGGGCGGGGTCGAGGCCGGCGACATCATCACCAAGGTCGACGGCAAGGCCGTGGAGAAGGCCGGCGACCTGCCGCGCATGATCGGCAGCACCAAGCCCGGCACGAAGATCGCGCTGCAGGTGTTTCGCCGCGGTGCGACCAAGGATCTCGCGGTCACCGTCGCCGAGTTCGAGCCCGAGCGGCCGGCACGCCGCAGCAGCGAGCCGGCGTCGGCCCCGGCGCAAAAGAGCGTGCTCGGTCTGGTTGTCGCCGATCTGACCGACGCGCAAAAGCGCGAGTTGCGGCTGCGCGGCGGGGTGCGCGTCGAGGCGGTCGACGGTGCGGCGGCCCGCGCCGGGCTGCGCGAAGGCGACGTGATCCTGTCGATGGAGAACACCGACATCGTCGATGCCAAGCAGTTCAACCAGCTCGCGCAGAAACTGGACAAGGCCAAGGCGGTGAGCGTGCTGGTGCGCCGCGGCGACGCCGCGAACTTTCTGGTGATCAAGCCAGCGCGTTGAGGCTGCAGCGCTGCGCGCTCGTTGCCGCCGTCACGGCCGCAAGCAGCGGTGGCGGCTGGCACGACGCAAGCGGGATCATCCTTTGCCCAGTGGCGGCGTAGACGTCGGTCAGCGCAGGGGATCGCGATCTTCGGCGCCCAAGCGATTGACCGACTGCGCTCCGGGGTGTTTCCGTATGACGAGATCGGCAAATTTCGTGCCGACGGCAGGTGTGCGGGATTCGATCCGGCCGTATGTTAGTGACCTTTCACTTCAATGCGAACATCGGACGGATTGGGTCATGACGCAGCTAGAATCGCTGCGCTTCGGCTGTGTTTAGCCGCGAGTTCGTCCCCGCCGGTGTCGCATTTGTGCAAACCGGCGCCGCGCACTCAAGCCTGTGGACAAGATGTTGAAAACTTTGCGTGTTGGCATGCTGCAACGGCCGCAAAACAAGCACTGGCGCGGCTTCCAGCCGGTACCTTTTGACTACAATGAAGGCCCAACAAGCAGTTGCCAAACGTTCTGTTGGAAGGCGCGTCACCTCTTCGACGTGCCTTTTTTTTAGCTTCAGCCCGGCGCTTCGCGCCTTCACATCGTTGCGCGATGTGAGCTTGCGCTGAAACGGCTTCGCCGTTTTGTCCTCGGCCCTGGCAGCCGCATTCCGCCTTCATGGATCACATCCGCAACTTCTCGATCATTGCCCACATCGACCACGGCAAGAGCACGCTGGCCGATCGCATCATCCAGC
>CALBTN010000351.1 GCA_937967345.1 uncultured Rubrivivax sp.
GAGATTTCTGCCTGTCTCGTGGGCTCGGAGATGTGTATAAGAGACAGCACCAGCGCGCATCTGCGCGCACTGGCCAGTCGTTGTGACCGGCATCGAGCATCCACATCCGCTTCGGCCCGGGCAGCGACGCGACCAGCGCCTGGCCGAAGCGCGGCGGCACGATCTCGTCGTGCGCGGCGACGACCACCGCCACCGGCCGCGCGAAGGTGCTCAGCTGGGCGACGCTGTCGTAGCGGTCGCGCAGCAGCCAGCGCACCGGCAGCCAGGGGTAGTGGTAGGACGCCACGTGCTGCAGCTTGTCCCAGGGCGTGATCAGCACCAGCCCCGCCACTTGTTCATGCTGGCGCGCAGCGGCCGCCGCGGCCACGCCCGCGCCCAGCGACTCGCCCAGCACCAGCAGCGGCGCGCCGAACTGGCGGAAGGCCAGCTCGATGCTGCGCGCCGCATCGTCGACCAGCGAGGCCTCGCAGAGCTTGCCGTCGCGCGGCCCGTAGCCCGGGTACTCGGCCAGCAGCACGCGCAAGCCCAGCGGCGCCAGCGCGGCTGCGTAGAGCTCGCGCTGCGCGGCATGCCCGGCGTTGCCGTGGAAGACGATGACCGTGCCACGCGCCAGCGCAGGCTGCGGCGCCAGCAGGCCGCGCAAGTCCTGCGCGCTCGGCCAGGGCTGCAGGCCGCTGGCGCTGACCTGTTCGAGGCTGACCCGCGCCGGGAAATACAGCAGCCGGTCTTGCATCAGCGCCGGCCCGGCGAAGGCCAGCACCGCCACCAGCCCCAGCGCCAATGCGGCAGCGGCGCCACGCATCACACCGAGCGGGTCAAACCGCCGTCGATGCGCAGGTTCTGGCCGGTGATGTAGGCCGCCCGGTCGCTGACCAGAAAGGCGATCAGCTCGGCCACCTCGGCGGCGCTGCCGTAGCGGCGCATCGGGATGCGCGCGCGCCGCTCGTCCTTTTCGGGCAGGCTGTCGATGAAGCCCGGCAGCACGTTGTTCATGCGCAGGCCGTCGGCCGCGTACTGGTCGGCATACAGCTTGGCGAAAGCCGCCAGCCCGGCGCGGAACACGGCCGAGGTCGGAAACGCCGCCTCGGGCTCGACCGCGGCGTAGCTGCTGACGTTGACGATGGCGCCGCGCCGCTGCCGCTGCATCAGCGGCGTCACCAGCCGCGCGATGCGCGCCACGTTGAGCAGGTAGAACTCCATGCCGCGCTGCCAGTCGGCGTCGCCGAGCGCCAGCAGCTCGCCCTTCGGGCCATGGCCGGCGCTGTTGACCACCGCATCGATGCGGCCCCAGCGCGCCAGCGCGGCGTCGACCAGCCGCTGCAGATCGGCAAGCTCGAGGTTCGAGCCGGTGACGCCGATGCCGCCGAGCTCGTGCGCCAGCGCCTCGCCGCGGCCCGACGGCGACAGGATCGCCAGCTGCCAGCCATCGGCCGCCAGCTTGCGCGCCGCAGCGGCGCCGATGCCGCTGCCGGCGGCGGTGAGCAAGGCGACGGGTGCATCCATGAACCCGATCATAGGCAGCGCCGCGCGCCGCGCAACGATCGAAGTTCAGCGGTGGCGCTTGGCGCGTTGCGGCCAGTCGCGAACAGCCGCCCCCCACGGGCCTTATGCTCGCCCGCATGAAGACGTTCTTGCGTATCGCGGTGGCCGCGCTGTGCCTGGGTCTGGCCTGCGCCCAGGCCGCCGAAGTGCTGATCTTCGGCGAGGTGCACGACCAGCCCGACCAGCAGCGCCAGGTGGCCGACGAGGTGCAACGGCTGGCCGCCGCCGGCCGTCTGGCCGCCGTGGTGCTGGAGATGGCCGAAGCGCCGCACAGCAGCGCCGGACTGCCGCGCGACGCCACGCCGCAGCAGGTGCAGCAGGCACTCCAATGGCGTGGCTGGCCGTGGGAGCGCTACGCGGCGGTGGCGATGAACGCGGTGCGGGCCGGCGTGCCGGTGCTCGGCGGCAACCTGCCGCGCGAGCAGATGCGCGCGGCGGCCGGCGATGCCGCGCTGGACGACCTGCTGCCGGCGCCGCAACGCGAGCTGCTGGCCACGCAGGTGCGCGACGGCCACTGCGGCTTGCTCGCCGAAGCGCGGGTGCCGGGCATGGTGCGCATCCAGATCGCACGCGACCAGTCGCTGGCCAACACCGTCGCCCAGGCGGCGCGCGACGCGCCGCGCGGCCAGACGGTGCTGATGCTGGCCGGCGCGCAGCATGCGTCGCGCGACCGCGGCGTGCCGCGGCATCTGGCGCGCATCGACCCGGCGCTGCCGCTGCACGTGGTGATGTTCGGCAGGCTGTCCGACCACCTGGCCGCCGACGAGCGGCGCGAGGCCGCGCTCACGCCGCAGCCCAACCATTGCGAAGAGCTCGAGCGCAGCATGGGCGCGTCCGCACCGCGCTGAAACCCCGGGCAGCGGTGCGCGCGGCCTGAGCGCGCGGCAGCCCCGATCAGGGCTGCGCGGTGCGAGCGAAGTCCACCACCCGCATCACGAAGGGCTGGGCCCAGTGGCTGATGAGCAAACCCACCAACCCGGCCACGCCCACCGCCACCATCGACAGCGCCAGCGTGCGCACCAGCAGTTGGCTGCGCGTGCGCAGCACGAAGCTCAGGCTGAAAACCAAGCTGGTGAACGACGCCAGCACCGCCCCGACGCCGGCGGTGGTCGGGGCGATGCTGCCCTGCTCGGCCAGCGTCGCGGCGGCTGCCACCGCGCTGGCGCTGGACAGCAAACCGCCGATCACGCTGACGAAATAGAAGCCGGCATCGCCGAACTGGCGCTGCGTCAGCGCCCCCACCACGTGCAGCACCAGGAAGATCGCGCCGTACTTCAGCGCCTGCGGCAGCGAGAACGGCAAATCGAGATGGATCTCGGGTGTCGCGCCGGCACCGCGCCCGCGCCGCAGCTGCATGCTGCGCAGCACCAGCACCACGTTGGCCAGCGCCATCAGCGCGAAGGCGCTCAGCGCGCCGGCCAGCGCCTGCGGCGCCAGGATCAGCAGCAAGGCGGCATTGCGCGCGACCATCGCGGTCGTGGCCAGCAAGATGCCGCGATAGGCGGTGGGCACGAACGCGGTGCCGACCTCGCGCACCCGCTCGGACAGCTCGATCACCGTGAAGTTGCTGTTGATCAGCCCGCCGAAAAAGCCCGACAGCTCGGTGCCGCGCGCGCCGTACATCTTCCACAGCACGTAGTTGAAGAAGCCGATGCCGGCGATCAGGATCACCGTCACCCAGGCGTAGCGCGGCTCGATCAGGTTCCACGGGCCCACCGGGCCGGTGGGCAGCGCCGGGTAGATCACGATCGCCAGGATCGCCAGCAGCAGCGCCGAGCGGATCTCGCCCTCGGACACGCCCATCGAGAAGTCGGCGAGCCGCTCCTTCCACGCCAGCAGCGCCGCGGCGATCACCATCACCGCGGCCGGCGGCAGCGTATGGCCCTGCCCGCACAGGATGCCGGCCATCGCGGTGACCATCATCGCCGCCGAGGTGGTCAGCTCGGTGCCCTGCTCGGCGCGCAGCGACGACACGTTGAGGATCATCACCAGCACCGCGGTGGCGCCGAGCGCGGCCAGGCCGTAGGCCGGGCCCAGCGCGCCGCCCATCGCGCCCATCAAGCCGATGAAGCCGAAGGTGCGCAGCCCCGCCTCCTTGCCGCGGCGCTCGCGCTCCAGCCCGATCAGCAGGCCCAGCGACAGTCCCAGCGCCAGGCGCATCAGGCTTTGCGAGTACGGCCAGTCGGCCTGCGGCAGCGAGATCATCGCGGCGGGCACTCGAACCGGTGCGTGAACAAACGCGGGCGCGGCGACATCGCTCAGGCCTGGACCCGCTCGGCCACCCAGCCGCGCACCGAGTCCAGCGCCGCCGCCAGCTTGGCTGGATCGCTGCCGCCGGCCATCGCGAGGTCGGGTTTGCCGCCGCCCTTGCCGCCGACTTGCTGGGCGACGAAATTCACCAGCTCACCGGCCTTGAGCTTGGCCATGCGGTCGGCCGTGACGCCCGCGGCCAGCTGCACCTTGCCCGCGTCGACCGACGCCAGCACGATGGCCGCGCTCTTGAGCTTGTCCTTAAGCTTGTCCATGGTCTCGCGCAGCGCCTTGGCGTCGGCGCCGGGCAGCGTCGCGGCCAGCACCTTGATGCCGGCCACGTCCACCGCACGCGCCACCAGCTCGTCGCCCTGCGCCGAAGCGAGCTTGCCCTTGAGCGCATCGAGCTCCTTTTCCAGCGCGCGCACCTGGTCGAGCAGCGCGTGCACCCGCGCCGGCACCTCGGGCTTGAGCACGCGCAGCGTGCCGGCCACGCCGCCGAGCGCGGTCTCGAGCGACTGCACGTAGGCCAGCGCGTTGTCGCCGGTGACGGCCTCGACGCGGCGCACGCCGGCGGCG
>CALBTN010000352.1 GCA_937967345.1 uncultured Rubrivivax sp.
CGAACTGCGGCAGCAGGCGCACCAGCGCCTGCGGGCGCGCTGGCCATTCAGGCCGCGCTCAGCACGGCGCCAACCTGCTGGTACACCGCGGCCTCGAAGCCGGCCAGGGTCTGCACCAGGCGCCGATCGAAGAACGGCAGCAACTGCGTCATCAGCACGCCGCCGATGCCCTTGGTGCGGTCGATCCAGTAGTACGAGTTGTACAGGCCGGCCCAGTCGGCGCTGCCGCGGCTGCGCATGCCGGGCAGGTCGGCCAGCGTCAGGTGAAAGCCCAGGCCCCAGCCCTGCGCCACCGGCAGGCTGGGCACGTCGTTCGACAGCGCCGGCTCGAATGACGTCATTACCGCCGGCAGCCGGATCGCGCCGAGCTGGTCTTGCAGCGCGAGCTGCACGGTGGCCGGCTGCAGCACGCCCGCGCCGTCGTTCAGCCAGGCCTGCACGAACTTGGCGTAGTCCTGCACCGTGCCGTACGAGCCATGCCCGGCGGCGTCCCACTCGGGCGGCGCGGCCGCGGCCAGTTCGGCCGGCGCCAGGCTGCCATCGGCCTGGCGCTGCATCACGCGCAGCAGCCGTTCGGCCTGGGCGTCGCTGGGCATGAACGACGAGTCGTGCATGCCCAGCGGGTCGTAGATGCGTTCGCGCAGCACGCGGCCCAGGTTGTCGCCGCTGATGTGCTCGACCACCAGCCCCAGCCAGTCGGTATTGACGCCGTACTCCCACGCGGTGCCGGGGTCGTTGACCAGCGGCGCGTACAGGCTGCGCTTCAGCCCCGACAGCACGTTCGGCTCGCCGCTGAGCTGGTGCCAGCGCTGCAGCTTGGCGTTGGTGAAGAAGTAGCCCAGCCCGGCGGTGTGCGTCATCAGCTGGCGCACCGTGGCCGCGCTGGCCGGCGCGCGCAGGCGTGGCGTGTCGCCGTCGAAGCCTTCGAGCAGTGGCAGCCGGGCGAACTCGGGCAGGATCGACGCGACGCTGGCGTCCAGCGCCAGCCGGCCTTGCTCGACCAGCTGCAGCGCCGCGGTGGTGGCCACCGCCTTGGTCATCGAGGCGTTGCGAAACAGCGTGTGCTTGTCGGCCTCGCCCGCGGCGTGGTGAAACAGCGCGCCGCGGCGGTCCACCACCATCGCCGCGATGCCGTGTGCGCAGCCCTGGGCTACCGCGTCGTCGAGCAGCGCCTTGATCGCCGAGCCATCGAAAGCCATCGTCCGCCCTCGTTCGTTGTGTGCCTGGGCCTGGCGCTCAGCGCCGGGCGGCGTCGGGCTGGCTGCACTGCTCGACCCAATTCGCGTAAGGGCCGTAGGCGGCGCTGGCGGCCCAGGCGTGGATCGCCGGCAGCTCGTACGGGTGCTGCGCGCGGATCGCCGCCTCGAGCGCGGCATAAGCGGCCGCCCGGGTCTTGAACACGATGCGGTATTCGTCGTCGTGCTCGACCGCGTCGTGCCAACGGTAATAGCTTTCGATGCGCGAGATCTGCGCGCAGGCCGCCAGCCGCTGCCCGACCATCGTGCGCGCCAGCGCGGTGGCCTGTTCGTGGCTGGCCACGGTGGTCGCGACCAACCACGGCAAGGTGGGGTGAGGCGTTGGCGGGGTGGGCATGGCGGTGGCTCGGTGCGGTGCCTGATGTGGTGCTTGGGGCATCGTAGCGTCGACGCGCAGGCGCGGGCCGACGCCCGGCGCAGCGCGGCGCTCGGGCGCCGCGGCGGCGATCAGCGCGGGTCGCGCCGCAGCAGCGCGGCACACACCAGGCCGGCAAAGCCCAGCAGGCAAAGCCACTTGGCCGCGGCGACCGACGCCGACAGCGCATACAGCCAGCCCAGGCCGAAGCGCGGTGCCGCGGTCAGCCAGCCGTGCAGCAGGTTCTCGGTCGCATCGAACAGCGCGGCCAACGGCAGTGCGGCTGCGGCCAGCGTCTGCCAGCGCGCGCCAAGCGGGCGGAACAGCGCGGTGTGGCGCGCCAGCAGCCAGCCGAAGACTGCGTAGGCGCCGAGCAGCGCAAAGTCCCACGGCAGATGCGCGCGGTACAGCGCCAGCCCTTCGGGCCCCCAGGCATGCACCACCGCGCCGAACGCGCGCGGCGTCGCCGCGAACTGCAGCGCCAGCACCCCCGGGCGCAGCGGCCACAGCATCAGCGCCAGCGCGATCAGCAACGCGAGCGCAACCAGGCCGGCGGCGGCAACGGCGGCGCGCGGCATCGCCATCAGCGCCACCGATGCGCGTTGGCTGCCCTTGTCTGGGGGCCAGGGTGAAGGCCGTGCTGCCGCGGGTGGATCGCCGTCAGGTGCGCGGCGCGCATCGTTCATCGACGCTCAGCGCTCGCGCGCGAGCCGCGCCGCGCTGAGGAAGTCGTGCAGCATCGCGCTGTCGTCGAAGCTGCCGTGCTCGGCGCTGTGGAACTCGGGGTGCCACTGCACTGCGGCCACGTAGCCCGGGCCGCTGCGGCGGATCGCCTCGATCAGGCCGTCGTCGCTGGAGCGCGCCTCGACCTCGAAGCCGTCGGCCAGGTCCTTGATGCCCTGGTGGTGGATGCTGTTGACGCGGGCGCGGCCCACCTGCGGATACAGCCGGGCCAGCCGCGTGCCGGGCATCACGTCGATGTCGTGGAAGTGGCGCTCGAAGCGCGGCACGTCGCGGTGCGACGCCGCATCGGGCCGTTGCATCGAGATGTCCTGCAGCAGCGTGCCGCCGTGCATCACGTTGAGCAGCTGAAAGCCGCGGCAGATGCCGAACACCGGTTTGCCCTGCGCGATGAAGGCGCGCGCCAGCGCCATCTCGTAGCGATCGCGCACCCGGTCGCCGCCCCAGTCGGGGTGCAGCGGGGTTTCGCCGTAGCTCTCGGGCGAGATGTCGTTGCCGCCTTGCAGCACCAGCGCGTCCAGCGCCTCGGCGAAGTGCGCGAGCTTGATCTCGCTCTTGTGCACCAGGCTGTCGGCATCGGCCGCCGGCACCATCACCGGCAACGCGCCGCCGCCGATGATCCAGTGCGCGACCGATTGCTCCAGGAAGTGCAGCGTGCGCGTCCACACCCCGCCCAGGTCGAGCACCGGGCCTTCGGGGTAGTAGATGCGCGCGGACACGCCGATCAGCAGCCAGGGTCTTCGGTGCGGCATGGTGTCGCGCCCGTCAGCTTGCCTGGCGCTGCAGGCGTTCGCCGTCGGCCGCGCTGGCCGGCCGCGACGGGGTGTGCTGGATGAAGCCGGCCGCTGTCGCTTGTGACCGCAGCGGCAGCGGCCCGGCCTGGACGCCTTGGCGGGCCAGGCCGCCTTGAATGCCGATGAGGGATGCGATCTTCACCGGCCCGTCAACGAAGCTGCGTGTGCCGCCGTTGACGCCGGCGCCAGTGCGTCGAGCCCGCGCGGCACGGCCTGGTGGCTGGGTGCCGGCGCCGCACGGGATCGGCGCGGGAAAGGCGAGGAGCGTGATCGCCGTGCTTCACGGGTGCTCGGCCGCAACGCCGGAACTTGCCCGCCAATGCCGGCGTGCCGAATTGCTCGAGCAGCGGCCCGTCGGGTTGGATGTCGAGGTAGGTGCCGGCCGAAGTAGCTGAACGCGGTGATCGGTGCGCCAACGCGCCGCTCGTGGCCGGCGGCTTCGAGCGTCAGCGCGTCCACGCTGACCGTCAGCCGCGTGCCGGGCTTGGCGCAATCCGCGGCCCAGGTGCCGGCATGCTTGTTCAGCATCTCGACATCCTTCGGGCTTTGCTGCGCCAGTGCCGGCAGTGCCAGCGCCAGCAGCAGGGTCGAGGCGGCGCTGCGCGACATCGGGTTCTACGTGCCGGCGTGGCCGGGTTGCCGTTCGCATGAGTTCGAAGTATCGCTTCAGCTTCCAATCCGTGACGCCGTCCGGCCATTGAGGCGACGGCGCTTCGCGTGCTGCCGTGAAGTGCTCGACGAAGCCGTCGCCGAGACCGCTGCGCGCGGCATGACTTCGGTCCCTTGCCTGGTGTCGGCGATCCCTGCGGCGCCGCTGCGCTGGCGATCGTTCTTCGCTGCCGTGGCGTGGGCTATGCTCGCCGCCGCCCACGCACAACCCCCAGGCCCTTCCATGACGCTGCGCGCCGCGATTGCCGCTTCGATGGCCTACGACACCATCATGGTGTTCGAAGGCCAGTTCACCGACCACATCCTTCCCGACCAGATCCACAAGATCAACCTGTCGTTCCTGTCGCCGCGCATGCGCCGCGAGTACGGCGGCTGTGCCGGCAACATCGCCTACAACTACCAGCTGGTCGGCGGCGAGCCGGTGCCCATCGGCATGGTCGGCGACGACTTCGGCCCCTACCTCGAGCATTTCCAGCGCCAGGGCATCGACACACGCTGCCTGGTGCAGGCCAAGGACAGCTACACCGCGCAGTGTTTCATCGTCACCGACCTGCACAACAACCAGCTCGCCGGCTTCCACCCGGGTGCGATGGAGCGCTCGGCGCAGATCGCGGTGGCGCAGGCCGGCCGCGTCGCCTGCGGTCTGGTCGGCCCCGACGCGAAGGACGCGATGCAGCTGCACACGCGGCAGATGGCCGCGGCCGGCGTGCCCTTCATCCTCGATCCGGGGCAGAACATCTTGCTGTTCAGCGGACCCGAGCTGCTCGAGCTGATCGGCCAGGCGCCGGTGCTGGTGTGCAACGACTACGAGGCCGAGCTGGTGGCCGACAAGACCGGGTTGGCGCTCGAGCAACTGGCGCGACGGGTGGACACGCTGATCGTCACGCGCGGCGCCGAGGGCTCGTGGGTGCACCAGCGCGGCGAGCGCCATGAAGTGGTGCCGGTGCGCGCGCGCGACGTGAAAGACCCCACCGGCTGCGGCGACGCCTATCGCGCCGGGCTGCTGCTGGCGCTGGCCAAGGACGTGCCGCTGATCCAGGGCGCGCAGCTGGGCAGCGTGCTGGGTGCGATCAAGATCGCGGTGCAGGGTTGCCAGAACCATCGACCGACGCTGGCCGAGATTCGCGCCGACTTCGAGGCCCACTACGGCGCCTGGCCGTTCTAGGCGCTGCCGATTCCCGCTTTCAGGGACAGGCTTCAGGGATAGAAC
>CALBTN010000353.1 GCA_937967345.1 uncultured Rubrivivax sp.
CGGCGTCGGGGGGCGAAATGATCGCGAAGGTGCGGCGGCGGCGCACTTCGTGCGCGAGGCGCGCGGCGGTGTCGTTCATCGGGAACCTTGTGTGGCGCCACCTCGGCGCCATCCTGGCGCTGCGGCGCCAAGGCCGCAGCGGTGAAGCGCGTGATTATCGGTGCCGCGCCGGCGGCGGCTTCAGTGCGCGATCGACTTGGAGAACACGTTGACGATGACCACGCCGGCGATGATGAAGCCCAGCCCGACGATGGCGGCCAGGTCCAGCCGCTGCCCCAGCCACAGCCAGCCTACCGCGGAGATCAACACGATGCCCAGCCCGCTCCAGATTGCGTAGGCCAGGCCCACCGGCATCGTGCGCAGCACCACCGACAGGAAATAGAACGCGCCCAGGTACGACGCCGCCATCACCACGGTGGGCACCGGCTTGCTGAACTGCGCGGACTCTTGCAGCGCGGTGGTGCCGATGACCTCCAGCACGATGGCGGTGCCCAAAGCGGCGTAGGTGGTGGCAGCGATCATCGGGGGGTGAGTTCGTTGCGGCGGCGCGGCATGGGCCGCCACCGTCGGCGCGGCGCCGGCCAGCGCAGCTGCCGGACCAAGGCAAAACGCCCAACCCGTCGAGGTTGGGCGTTGCATCACGCGGCGAGGCTAACACGGCGGGTTCAGCGCGGTTGCCGGCACGGGCGGTCTGACTCTGATGGCGTTCAACGGCGCAACGGCATCAGCCACTCGTCAGGCTGCTCGACCGGATGCCGCGGTGGCTCCTCGCGCACGGCTGCGCCCGCCGGCCTGAGGCCGGCCCACTTCGCGGGGGTGTGCGGGCTGGATCAATCGGGTCGGGCTCGGCCTCAGTTCGGCGGATCGCAGGCGCGCGCCGGACCCGCGCCGACCGCTTGCGACAGCGCATGACCCGACTGCGGGAATGGATCCAGGCGCACCAGGCCTTGCACGCCGCCGGCCGTCTCGAATGTGCCTCCGCCCTGATCGAGGAAGCAGAAGTTCTCGAACGGCAGCGGCGGCTGGAAACCCGGCACACCGAAGCGCGTGGCCTCGGGGCCGATGTACTCGGCGATCGGCGCGAGATACTGCCCGGAGGTCAGGCCGTTGGCCAGCACCGCATGGGGGCTGCCGATCACGCGCGCGACGATGTCGCGCCGCACCGCGCGAGCGTTGTCCTTGGCCGGCCAGGTGTTGCGAAAGCGCCCGAACTGCGCGCCGTTGGACGGCGTCAGCCCGGCCGGGCCGGTGAGCGAGCTGCCGGTGTCGTTACGCCCCGAATCGATCAGCCGCACCTCCACCGGGCGCGACGGGTCGGTGGTGAAGCCCACGATGCGCACGCGCGAGGTCTCCTCCTGCGGCAGCGTGGGGAAGACCTCGCCCAGCGTGCCCATCAGCGCCACCTCGATGAACACATAGACCGGCTCGGCACCGGGTGAGGTGTAGATGCCCAGCTCGGCGTCCAGCCCGTGCGCGGCCACGACGAAACCGCCCGCGCCATCGGGCACCAGCATGCCGGCGTAGGTGACATGGTCGCCGATGCGCAGCGGTGCGGGCCGTTGCGGGTCGCAGCCGGGCAGGCTGGGGGCCAGCGGCTCGGCCGGCACCGTGCCGCAGGTGTAGCGCCTGGCCGCAGGTGCGGCCGGCCGGTTGCCGGCGGGGCACTTGGCGTCGCCCGCCACGCGCGCGATGCACACCGGAAAGCCGGTGCGTGCGTGCACCGGCGCGTTGTCGGGGTCGAGCTGAAAGCGCCGGTCCAGCGCCAGCGCCGCCTTGGCACCGGCGCCGTTGGCCTGGCCGTAGATGCCGTCGGGATCGTTCAGCCGCACCCGCGCGCCGGTTGCGCCGCCCGGTGCGCCCACGCGCAGTTCGCCGCGCGCGCCGTCGATCGCCTGGATGAAGCCGCTGCCCACATGCAGCGCGCCCTGGCTGATGCGCACCACGCCGGCGATGTATTCGCCGCCGACGATGTTGCCCTGCAGCTCGGCCTCGAAGGGCAGGCGCGGCGCGGGCGAGTCGGCCAGCGCCAGCCCGCTGGCGGCTTGCACGGCGCCGCCCTGCGGCCCGCGGAACAGGTCCTGCGCGGTCAGGTACTGCCCCGGCAGGGTGACGAGCAGGCTGCGCGGCAGCGTCACCGGAATGCCGCGCACCGTCATCGTCGCCGCCGACAGCGGATCGGCGGGCGTGCTGAGCACGAAGCGCTCGATGTGGCCGACCAGCGCGAACGACGCGTTCGGTGTCTGCGCCAGCGCCGCGCCGGCTGCCAGGGCGAGCGCGGTTTGAACGCACGCGGCAACGCATTGGCGCACCAAGCGGGGTGCGGGCTTGCAGCTCATGTCAACCTCCTCGGCCTGAAACCGGCGCTGCCGCGGCGGCGCCGGTGGAACCACCCAGCGGCACCAGCAGCGGTGACCAGGCATGGCGCCGCTGGCGGTCGTAGTGCACGACCAGGCCGGGCGCGACCTCCAGCTCCGACACCCGGTCGAGCTGATCGAGCAGCGAGCGCTCGTGCAGCTGGCGTCCGGCGCGGCTGAGCAGCTCGGTCGTCAGGTGCGCCGCCACCAGCCCCAGGCGGTACCAGGGCGCGGCCGCACGCTCGCCGCCGCTGGCGGGATCGAGCACCGCCGCTGGCATCGGCAGCACCAGGGTCTGCGTCCAGCCCGGCGGCAGCGCAGCGTGCACCGCAGGCGCGTTGGCCAGGGTGTAGCCGATGCAGCCGGCCTGGGCTTGGCGCAGCTCGTCTGGCAGCGGGGCCTGCGGTGACAGCCAGCGCACACCGTCCGTTGCCGCTGCGCTTGCGGCGTCGCCCGGCGCCACCGCCAGGCGCGCCCCGCTGGCGCAGCCGGCCAGCGCCTGCGCCAGCGCACTGCGCTGTTGCGCCAGCGGTGCCAGCAGGTCGGCCGACCAGTCGGCTGCGCGCGGTGCCTGTTCGCGCACCACCAGCGTGGCCAGGTGCGCGAGGTGCGCCTGCGCCAGCAGCGCGTCGGCATGTTCCTGCGCTTCGTTCCACAGTCCGCCGGTCAGCGCGTATACCGGCTGCGTCTGCCAGGCGGCCAGCGCTTGACGCACGCCGGCACGCGAATCCTGCAGCTGCAGCTCGATGCGCCGGCCATGCACGCCGCCGCGCCGGTTGGCTTCGTCGAAGCCGGCGCGCAAGCCGGCGGCGATGGCGCTGCCCACGCCTGCTGCCGGGCCGCTGAGCGGCACCACGCTGCCCAGGCGGATCCACTCGGCCGACACGCCCGGCGGCTGATCTGCATCGGTGCCGAGGCGGCGCAGGTAGGCCAGCAGCGCCTGCGCCTCGTGCGGCTGCAGCGCGTAGCGCGGCATGGCCGGCGCGAGCGCGGTGCCGTCAGGCCGCTGGCCGTGGACGATGGCGCGCAGCAGCGCGGCGTCGTCGGCAAAGGGCGGCCGGGCATCACGCGGCTGCATGAGCGCCGACCAGCGCAGCGCCGGCACCGGCTGGCCGCCTTCGCGGCCGCCGTCGCCGGCCGCGCCGTGGCAGCGGGCGCAGGCGGCCATGTCCGCCGGCAGGCGCAGCGTTGTGGCCGCCGTGCCGCGGGCGAAGGCCGCGTGGCCGTGATACAGCGCGCGGCCGCGCTCGACCAGCGCGGCTTCGTCGGCCGCCAGGCAGGGCAGTACCAGCAGCGCGCCGAGCATGACGAGCAGCCGCCTCATGCGCCCACCCCGTGCAGCAGATCGACCAGCTTGGCGGTGGGTGTCCAGGCGGCCGCGCGCGTCCAGCGCCCGCGCGATGCCGTGCCCAGCCACAGCAGCGACGAGTGAGCCTGCGGATCGCCCTGCGGTACACCGAACGCGCGCCACACGCGAGCGAGTTCGGCGGGCTCGCCGGTCAGCATCAACCAGCCGTCCTGCAGGCCGAGGCGCAACCCGAAGCGCTGCGCATAGCTGCGCAGGGCTTCGGGCGAATCGCCCAGCGGATCGACCGTGATCGACAGCAGCAGCGCGTTGTGGGCGCCGGTGCCCGCGGCGTCGAGCTGCTCGCGCAGCGCGCGCAGCGCCGCGGTCTGCGGCGGGCACACGGTAGAGCAGCCGGTGTAGAAAAAGCCGATCACCACCGGCCCATCGCACAGCCCGCGCAGCCGGTGCGTGCCACCTGCCTGATCGAGCAGGCGGGCATCGGGCAGCGTCAGCCGGCCGCTGGCGCCTTGCGCCCAGGCCGGCGCCACGGCAGCGCCGGTGCTCCAGGCACCCAGCGCGATGAGCGCCGCACGGCGCCTCATGGCCGCACCTGTGCCGCCGCCGCGACCCGCCCGCGCACGAAGGGCAGGTCGTGCGCGACGCTGCTGACGAACATCTCGTAGCCCACCCCCGGCGGCACCGCGACTTCGGCCGCGTAGCGCCCGGCCCCATCGTCCAGTTCGCGCAGCAGCGCGCGCCGCTGCCAGCCGCTGCGCTTGTCGAACAGTAGCAGCGCGAGGTCGGCCGCCGTTTCGGAAGGGCGCAGCCCCAGAGCGCCCAGGTGATCGATCGCCTGCCCAAGCCCACAAC
>CALBTN010000354.1 GCA_937967345.1 uncultured Rubrivivax sp.
AGATCGCGCGCGCGCTGGCCACCGACCCCAAGCTGATCGCGCTGGACGAGCCGGCCGCGGGCATGAACGCCACCGAGAAGGTGGTGCTGCGCGAGCTGATCGATCGCATCCGCAAGGACGGGCGCACCATCTTGCTGATCGAGCACGACGTCAAGCTGGTGATGGGCTTGTGCGACCGCGTCACCGTGCTCGACTACGGCAAGCAGATCGCCGAAGGCACACCGGCCGAGGTGCAGCGCAACGAGAAGGTGATCGAAGCCTATCTGGGCGCCGGCCACAAGGCGCATTGAGCTGGAGCACCCGAACATGAGCAACGCGGTGCTGTTGAAGGTGAGTGCGCTGAAGGTCGCCTACGGCGGCATCCAGGCGGTCAAGGGCGCGAGCTTCGAGGTGCGCCAGGGCGAACTGGTCAGCCTGATCGGCGCCAACGGTGCCGGCAAGACCACCACGCTGAAGGCGGTCACCGGCTTGCAGCCGGTGGCCGGCGGCGACATCGAATACCTCGGCCAGTCGATCAAGGGCCGGGGCTCGTGGGATCTGGTCAAGCAGGGCCTGGTGATGGTGCCCGAAGGGCGCGGCTGCTTCACCCGCATGACCATCACCGAGAACCTGCTGATGGGCGCCTACGTGCGCGACGACAACGAGATCGAGTCCGACATCGACAAGATCTTCGCCATCTTCCCGCGGCTGAAGGAACGGCGCGATCAGCTGTCGGGCACGATGAGCGGCGGCGAGCAACAGATGCTGGCGATGGGCCGCGCGCTGATGGCGCGGCCCAAGGTGCTGCTGCTGGACGAGCCGTCGATGGGCCTGTCGCCGATCATGGTCGACAAGATCTTCGAGGTGGTGCACGACATCCACCAGCGCGGCACCACCGTGCTGCTGGTCGAGCAAAACGCCAGCCGCGCGTTGCAGCTGGCCGACCGCGGCTACGTGATGGAGTCGGGCGAGGTCACGATGAGCGGCGAAGCCAAGCAGCTGCTGGACGACCCCAAAGTGCGCGCGGCGTACCTCGGCGAGTAGCGCGCCGAGGGGTTCGAGCCGAGCGGGCCCGCCACGGCGGGCCTTGTTGCATCAGCAGGGTCAGTCGGCCTGCGCGCCCGAGCGCTTCACCACGGTCTCGTACTTCGCCAGTTCGGCCTTGACGAAGGCGCCGAATTGCTGCGGTGTCATCGGCGCCGGCTCGGCCAGCAGCGTCGCCAGCCGCGCCTTGACTTCGGGTGAGGCCAACGCGTCGGTGAAGGCGCGGTTGAGCCGCTGCGTGGTGTCGCTCGGCAGCCCGGCCGGGCCGAACAGGCCGAACCAGGTGTTGATGTCGAAGGCGGCCAGACCGGGCACACCGGATTCGGCGATCGTCGGCAGCTCGGGCATCGCGCCGGCACGTTTGGCGGTGGTCATGGCCAGCGGCTGCAGCTTGCCGCCCTTGATGTTGGCCGATGCCGAGGCCAGGTTGTCGAAGTTCAGGTCCACCTGGCCCGACACCAGCGCGAGCTGCGCCGGCGCGCCGCCGCCATACGGGATGTGCACCATGCTGACGCCGGCTTGGGCCTTGAACATCTCGCCGGCCAGATGGCCGGCGCTGCCGTTGCCGCCCGAGCCGTAGTTCAGCGCGCCCGGGTGTTGTCTGGCATAACGCACCAGGTCGGCCACGCCGTGGATGCCCAGCTTGCTGGCCGTCTCGACGTTCATCACCAGCACGTTGGGCACCTGCGCCACCAGCGTGATCGGCGTGAAGTCGCGCAGCGGGTCGTAGGGCAGCTTCGCGTACAGCCACGGGTTGATCGCGTGCGTGGCGACCGCGCCCATGCCGATCGTCAGGCCGTCGGGCGCGGCCTTGGCCACCAGATCCATGCCGAGGTTGCCGCCGGCGCCGGGGCGGTTGTCGACCAGCACCGGCCCCAGGCTGTCCTTGACCTTGTCGGCGAGCAAGCGCGCGACGATGTCCAGCGGCCCGCCGGGCGGGTAGGGCACGATCAGCCGGATCGGCTTGGTCTGCGCCCAGGCCGGGGCGAGCCAAGGGCCGGCCAGCGCGGCAACGGTGATCAGGCGGCGAAGGGGGTTGTACAAGCTCTTGCTCCTTGTGAGGGTGAAACCGCGGCCGAGCGGCGTGCGACTGCCGGACCGCCGCGCGTCTCGAGCCTGCGCCGCAAGCACGCGAGCGTCATACGGTCGGGTGCTTGTCGGCCTCGGAGGTGAAGGCGTCGGCGTAGAACTCGTCGGGCGGCAGCTCGCACTGCGCGATGAAGTCGTGCCGCGCCGAGTCGACCATCACCGGCGCGCCGCAGGCGTAGACCTGGTGCGCCGACAGATCAGGGAAGTCCTCGATCACCGCGCGGTGCACCAGCCCGGCGCGCCCGCTCCAGCCCTCGTCGAAGCTCTCCGACAGCACCGGCACGTAACGCAGGTTCGGCATCGCTGCGGCGGCATCGAGCGCCCAGTCGTGCAGGTACAGGTCGGCGCGCCTGCGGCAGCCCCAGTACAGCGTGGCCGGCCGCGTAATCGCCTCGGCCTGCATGTGCTCGATCAGCGCCTTGATCGGCGCGATGCCGGTGCCCGAGGCCAGCAGCACGATCGGCCGCTTTGAGTCCTCGCGCAGGAAGAAGCTGCCGAAGGGGCCTTCGATGCGCAGGATCTCCTTTTCCTTCATCGCACCGAACACGTGGTCGGTGAACTTGCCACCGCCCATGTGGCGCAGGTGCAGCTCCAGCGCCGGCGGGCTGCCCAGCTGGTGCATCGCGTTGGCCATCGAGTAGCTGCGCCGCGCGCCGTCGCGCAGGATGATCTCGATGAACTGCCCGGCGCGGTACTGGAGGTTCTGGTTGGCCGGCAGTTGCAGCCTGACGATCATCACGTCGGCCGCGGCGCGCTGCAGGCTCAGCACCCGCGCCGGCATCTTCAGCACCGGGAACTCGCCGGCACCGGGCACGCTGCGCGCCTCGATCAGGCAGTCGGTGCGCGCGCTGGCGCAGCAGGTCAGGATCAGCCCGGCGTCCTCCTCGTCGCCGGACAGCGCGCGCAACTGGTGCGCGCCATGGGCCACGCGGCCTTCGAGCAGCCGGCTCTTGCACGAGCCGCAGGCACCGTCGCGGCAACCGTAGGGCAGCCCGATACCCTGGCGGATGGCGGCGGCGAGGATCGTCTCGTCGGGTTGCACCTCGAAGCTGCGCTGCGCCGGTTGCAGGCGGATGGTGAAGCTCATGTCGTTCGCGAAGGGGCGCCTAAACTGCGGGCGCCATTGTGACCGTTTGCCCCAGCCCGATGCCCTCGCCCACCAACCGCCGCGCGCGCTTGCCGGTGCTGCTGATCGTCGGCTGCGGCGACATCGGCCGGCGTGTGCTGCGGCTGCTGCGCGGGCGCTGGCGCGTGCTGGCGCTGAGCGCGGCGCCGCAGCGCCTGCCGGTGTTGCGCGCGGCCGGCGCATGGCCGGTGGCCGCGCGCAACACCGGCAGGCGC
>CALBTN010000355.1 GCA_937967345.1 uncultured Rubrivivax sp.
CTGTCGGATGGGCCGGCCGGGCTGACGGCACTGGTGCAGGCACGGTCGGCGCCGGGGACGCGACGCCGGAATCAACCGCGACCGACGGCCGCGGCGGCGTGCGCTCGCGTGGCGGTGCGGCCGGTCGGCCCGGCAGCGGCGCCGCCCGGTGCAGCCAGGCATCGCCTTGCAGCCCGGGCGGCGCGTCATGCCGATGCAACCAGCCCGATGGCGGTGGCATCGCCGGCGGCGGCAGCGGTGCGGCGGGGCGCCGCGGGTCGAAGCCGGGACCGGGCACCATGGGCGGCGGCACCCGCCCAGGCGGCAAAGCACCGGGTGGCAGCGCCCCGGGGGGCGGCAGTACCCCAGGCGGCAATCCCGGCGGCGGCGGGCCGAGGTGCCGTGGACGCGCCGGCCGCGGCTGCACCGGCCCGGGCGCCCAGAACCAGCGGTTGCCCCACGGGAACCAGTGGCCGTAGTGGTAGGGCGCGAAGCCCCAGGGCGCCGCGTCGACCCAGGTCCAGCCCCAGGGCTGCTGCCACACCCATTGCCCCTGCCGGTACGGCGCCCAGTTCGGCGCCATGCCCAGCGGCGTCCACACCCAGCCGAACTGCGGATGCTGCTGCCAGCTGCCGTGGCGCGCGAGATCGGCCACGCCGGTGATCTGGGCCGATACCGCATCGGGCGTGCTGCCGGCCAGTTCGGCTTCGCGCAGGAAAGCGGCAGCAAGAGCGTCGTCGACCGGCTGCGACCAGCGTGCGGCCGCATTGCCGGCACCTGGGGGCAGCTCGAGCCGCTGGCCGGGTTCCACCGTCAGCACGATGTCGGGGGTGGTGGCCCGCAACAGGCCGCGCCAGGTGCTGCCGCTGGCGAGCTCGCCGTGTTGATCGATGCGGTACAGGCCATCGCGCAGCGCCTGCCAACGCACCGGCCCGGTGATCACCTCGACCTGCGCCGCCGCCTCGGCCGGGTCCAGCCGCAGCGCCAGGCTGCCGCGGGCCAGCGCAAATTGCAGCCGCTGGTCATCCAGCCGTGCGGCTTCGACCTCGGTGCCGCCGCCCAGGCGCAGCGTGCTGGCACCGATCTGCAACTCGGCCGATCCGCCCGCGGCCACGGCAAGCCGGTCGCCTGGCAGCACCGGCTGGTTGCGCGCGACCGCCAGCCACTGATCGGCCTGGGCATCGAAGCGCAGCAGTTCACCCTGGACCGCGGCGATGCGTCCGACGCGTGTTGGCGCTTCCGGCTGCGCCTGCGCGCTGGCCGCCAAGCCCAGCAGCAGCATCAGCGCCCGGCCCCAACCCCAAACCGCTGCACGCACGTCCATGGCTGACCCCTGCCTGTGCCGCCTGCGCGGCTGTTGCGCGTACAACGCCGCAGCGCGCAGCGGCGATGACGCCGGTCCCGCCAAGCACCAGGGCGCGCGCGAAGGCGGCGCGGTGATCAGTCGTCGGCGTCGGCCAGGTCCAGATCGGGAAACAGCACGCGGGTGTAGCCGAAGCGCGTCAGGTCGTTCATGCGCGTCGGGTACAGCCGGCCGATCAGGTGGTCGCACTCGTGCTGCACCACCCGCGCATGAAAGCCGTCGGCCTCGCGCTCGATGAGCCGCCCCTGCGCATCGAAGCCGCGGTAGCGGATGCGCGCGAAACGCGGCACCACGCCGCGCAGCCCCGGCACCGACAGGCAGCCCTCCCAGCCGTCGACCATCTCGTCGCCCAGCGGCTCGACCACCGGGTTGATCAGCACGGTCAGCGGCACGGTGGGCGCATCGGGGTAGCGCTCGTTGTGGTCGAAGCCAAAGATCACCAGTTGCAGGTCTTCGCCGATCTGCGGCGCGGCCAGACCCGCGCCGTTGGCCGCGCGCATGGTGTCGAACATGTCCTCCACCAACGCCAGCAGCGGCGCCGAGTCGAACTCGGTCACCGGCGCGGCGATGCGCAGCAGCCGCGCATCGCCCATCTTCAAGATTTCGCGGATCGCCATGTCAGCGAAAGGTCACGCTGACCGTCGGGTTGCCGGGCAGGCCCTGGTACTGCGCCTGCACCTTCAGCCCCGCCTTGGGCGGCAGCAACTTGGAAAACGAGCCCACCGAGACCAGATCGCCCTTGCTCAACGCCAGGCCCTGCTTCTTCAGGTCCTGCGCCAGCCACACCACCGCGTTCAACGGATGCTCGAGCACATCGCGGCCGTGGCCGGTGTCCAGCAGCTGCCAGTCGCCCAGCAGCAGCACCTTCATGTTGGCCAGCGCGTCCAGGAACTGCGGCGTGCGCTGCACCGCGATCGGCGTGCCGGCGACGAAGTAGCGCCCGGCGACGTTGATCGCCGCGAGCCCGGCGCCGTTGAGCTTGCCCGGTGCTTCGACCATCAGATCGGGCAGCTCGATCGCCGGGATCACCTGGTCGATGTACTGCAGCACCTGCTCGGCCGTCTTGGCCTGGTTGATGCGCGCATCGGACACGCGCACCAACATGTCGGCCTCAAACAGCGCACGCGCGCCGAACGCGGCATCGACACTGGCCCCGCTGCTCAGCAGCATCGGCTGGTAGATCACGCCGTACACCGGCGCGCTGGCACCGAAGCGCTTTTGCACCGCCGGGTTGGTCAGCCCGGCCTTGTAGCCCACCACCTCGGCCCCGGTCTGCTGCACCAGGAACTTGTTGAACTTGGCGCGCGTGCATGCGGCGTCGGCGTCGCTCAAGCCCTCGGGCGTGGCCGCCGGGGTCTTGTCCAGATAGTTGGCCACCAACGTGGCAGCCTGCAGGTCGCTCAGGCATTCGGCGCGCGCGGTCAGCGCCGCGCCCGCAAAGGCAAGAACCGTGGCGATGCGGCGCGTGCGCGGCTTCATTCGATGTCTCCTGTGGCTCACCGGGTGCGAAGGCTGCCAGTGTAGGGGGGCGTTGCCGCCGCCCCGCACCACCGCTCACCCTGCGCGCTGCAACAGCGCGCGCAAGCCGTCCTCGTCGAGCACCGGCACGCCCAGCTGATGGGCCTTGTCCAGCTTGGAGCCCGCCTCGCTGCCGGCGACCACGTAGGCCGTCTTCTTCGACACCGAGCCGGCCACCTTGGCCCCGGCGGCCTCGAGCAGTTCCTTGGCCTGCTCGCGCGTCAGCGTCGGCAGCGTGCCGGTCAGCACCACGCTCAGCCCGACCAGCGGCCTGGGCGCGGCCGACGCTGCGCCATCGTGCTCGTCCCAGCGGATGCCGGCCGCGCGCAGCTGCTCGGCCACCTCGCGGTTGTGCGCCTGGTCGAAGAAGCTGCGGATGCTGGCCGCGACCACCGGGCCGATGTCGTTGACTTCCAGCAGCTGCGCCTGGCTGGCGTCCATCACCCGGTCCAGGCTGCCGAAGTGCGCGGCCAGGTCCTTGGCCGTGGCCTCGCCGACGTGGCGGATGCCGAGCGAATAGAGAAAGCGCGGCAGCGTCGTGTGCTTGCTTTGCGCCAGCGCCGCCAGCAAATTGGCCGCGCTCTTGTCGGCCATGCGCTCGAGCGCGGCGAGCTTGGCGATGCCCAGCTTGTACAGCTCGGGCAGCGTGCGCACGATGCCGCCATCGACAAGCTGATCGACCAGCTTGTCGCCCAGCCCTTCGATGTCCATCGCGCGCCGGCCGGCGAAATGCAACAGCGCCTGCTTGCGCTGCGCCGCGCAGAACAAGCCGCCGCTGCAGCGGTGCTCGATCGCACCCTTCTCGCGCAGCACCGCGCTGGCGCACACCGGGCATTGCTTGGGCATGCGAAAGTTCGGCACGTAGCTCGGCCGTGCTTGTTCGATGCGGCCGACGACCTCGGGGATGACGTCGCCAGCGCGGCGCACGATCACGGTGTCGCCGACACGCACGCCCTTGCGGCGCAGCTCGAACAGGTTGTGCAGCGTGGCGTTGCTGACCGTGGTGCCGCCGACGAACACCGGCTCGAGCTTGGCCACCGGCGTGAGCTTGCCGGTGCGCCCGACCTGCACTTCGATCGCGTTGAGCGTCGTGAGTTGCTCCTGTGCCGGGTACTTGTGCGCGACCGCCCAGCGCGGCTCGCGCGTGACGAAACCCAACCGCTGCTGCAGCTCGACCGCGTCGACCTTGTAGACCACGCCGTCGATGTCGAAGGGCAGCGCATCGCGCTTGGCCGCGACCGCCTCGTGGAAGGCCGCCAGCCCGGCCGCGCCCAGCACCACCGCGCGCTCGGCGCTCACCGGCACGCCAAAGGCGGCGATCGCATCGAGCGTGGCGCTGTGCGTCGCCGGCTGCGCCCAGCCCGCCGTCTCGCCCAGGCCGTAGGCGAAGAAGCTCAGGCGCTTGTCGGCCATGCCGGCGGGGTCGATCTGGCGGATCGCGCCAGCCGCGGTGTTGCGCGGGTTGATGAAGGTCTTGGCGCCCTTGTCGCGCTGGCGCTGGTTCAGCCGCTCGAAGTCGTCGCGGCGCATGTAGGCCTCGCCGCGGATCTCGATCACCGGCGGTGCGTCGCCGCGCAGCCGCAACGGAATCTGGCCGATGCCGCGCACGTTGTGCGTGACGTCCTCGCCGGTCTCGCCGTCGCCGCGCGTGGTCGCCTGCAGCAGCACGCCGTCGACGTAGCGCAGGTTGATGGCCAGGCCGTCGAACTTCAGCTCGGCGTTGTAGGCCAGCGGCGCGGCGTCGCCGCCCAGGCCCAGCTCGCGGCGCACGCGCTCGTCGAAGGCGCGCGCGCCTTCAGCCGTGGTGTCGGTCTCGGTGCGGATCGACAGCATCGGCAGCGCATGCCGCACGGCGGTCAGGCCGGCCAGCACCGCACCGCCAATGCGCTGCGTCGGCGAATCGGGGGTGCGCAGCTCAGGGTGCTCGGCCTCGATCGCCTGCAGCTGCTGGAACAGCCGGTCGTACTCGGCGTCGGGGATCTGCGGCGCGTCCAGCACGTAGTACTGGTGGGCGTGGTGCTGCAGGACGGCGCGCAGCTGCGCCGCACGGTCGGCAGCTCGTTCGGCATCGGTCATCGTGCGCAAGCATGCCATGAGGCCGGGTTCCGGCGCCGGCAGGCACAATGACCTGCCCCCCCCACAGCAGACACGCATCCATGGCGGACGAATTCGATCTGGTGGTGATCGGTGCCGGCTCCGGCGGCGTTGCTGCCTCGCGCCGCGCCGCCGCGCACGGCGCCAAGGTGGCGATCGTGGAGAGCAGCCGCGTCGGCGGCACCTGCGTGATCCGCGGCTGCGTGCCCAAGAAGCTGCTGATGTACGCCGCCGGCTATGGCGACGCGCTGCGCGAGGCGGCCGGCTACGGCTGGCGGCTGGGCGACGCGCGCTTCGAGATGGCGCGCTGGGCTGAAGCCAAGGCGGCCGAGACGCAGCGGCTGGAACGCATCTACCGCCAGATGCTGGCCGACGCCAAGGTCGAGCTGATCGAAGGCCATGCGTCGATCGAAGCCGCCGGCTGCGTGCGCGCCGGTGCGCGCCAACTGCGTGCGCCGCGCATCCTGATCGCCAGCGGCGCGACGCCGGTGCGCGACACCATCCCCGGCATCGGCGCATGCCCGACCAGCGACGATCTGCTCGACCTGCAAGCGCTGCCGGCCAGCGCCGCGGTGATCGGCAGCGGCTTCATCGCGCTGGAGTTCGCCAGCATGCTGGCGCGGCTGGGCGTGGCGGTGAGCCTGTTCTACCGCGCGGCGCTGCCGTTGCGCGGCTTCGACGAAGATCTGCGCCAGTGCGTCGCCGCGGCGCTGCAGGCGGCGGGCGTGCAACTGCACCCGGGCGCCGCGCCGCGCGAGCTGCAGCGTGACGGCAACGGCTGGGCGCTGCTGGGTGCGGATGGCGCGCTGCACAAGTTCCCGTTCGTGCTCAATGCCACCGGGCGGCGCGCAAACACCGCCGGGTTGGGGCTCGATCGGCTGGGCATCGAACTCGACGCCGCCGCCGCGGTGCCGGTCGATGCGCAGCTGCAGACCTCGGCCGCTGGCGTCTACGCGATCGGCGACGTCACCAACCGCTTCAATCTGACGCCGGTGGCGATTGCCGAAGGCCGGGCGCTGGCCGATTCGCTGTTCGGACCGGCGCCGCGCAGCGTCGACCTCAGCCTGGTGACGATGGCGGTGTTCACGCTGCCGCCGCTGGCCACCGTCGGGCCGACCGAGGCCGCGGCGCTGGCCGCCGGCCACAAGCTGAAGGTCTACGAGGCCGACTTCCGGCCGATGCGTCAGGCCTTCATCGCCGGCACCGAACGCTGCTACATGAAGCTGCTGGTCGACGCCGCCAGCGACAAGGTGCTGGCGATCCATATGCTCGGCGCCGACGCGCCGGAGATCGTGCAAAGCCTTGCGGTGGCGCTGAGCGCCGGCGCCACCAAGGCGCAGTTCGACCGCACCATCGCCGTGCACCCCACGGCGGCCGAGGAGTTCGTGCTGATGCGCGAGCCGGTGCGGCGCGCCGGGTGATAGCGCACGGTCGCCACTCGCCGCCGCCGTCGAAGCCCCAAGCACCGCGCGCCCAGCCAAGCCCGACAGTTCCAGCGTGATCACCCTGGCCCCGATGGCGCGAGCACGCGCGACGCTGCGCCGCTGGAACACACTGCTGCGCGGCGACTACTGGTTCCCGCATGTGCCACTGGCCGTGGCCATGGTTGCGGGCGCGCTGGCGCTGCTGCACCTGGACCTGGGCCAGCGTTGGGCGCACTACGCCGACGAGCTGGCCCACGGCCGCTTCGACCTGCCGCCGGCGCTGCTGCCGCCGCTGCTCATCGGCGCCGGCATGCTGATCATGGCCATCGGGCTGCTGTGGCGCTCGCGTCTGGCCTGGACCATGGCGCTGCTGCTGGTGCTGACCGGCAGCACCAGCCTGCTGCTGGCGCGACATGTCAGCAGCCAGGCGCTGCTGGCGTATTTCGCGCTGGTGGCGCTGGCGCTGGCCGCCGCCTGGCGCAAGTTCGACCGCAGCAGCGTCGCCGCCAGCACGTTGTTTGCCGTCACCTCGGTGGCGATGCTGCTGATGTACGCCACCTTCGGCGCGTACTACCTCGGCATGGACTTCAAGCCGCCGATTACCGACCTGATCACCGCCCACTACTACGCGCTGGTGACGATGAGCACGGTGGGCTACGGCGACATCATTCCGCAGACGCCCGAAGCCAAGCTGTTCGCCGTCTCGATCATCGTTCTCGGCGTCGCCGTCTTCGCCACCTCGCTGACTGCGGTGATCGCGCCGATGATCAGCAACAGCCTGCAGCGCATCGTCAACCGCAAGGATCCGGCCATGAAACGCGAGCATCACTTCGTCGTCATCGGCAACGGCTCGCTGGCCGTCAACACCGCACGCGAACTGACGCGGCGCGGCCATCCGGTGACCCGCGTACTGCGCCGGGCGCCCGACGACGCCGCGGCACAAGCCAGCGACATCGACACGGTGATCGGCGACCCCAGCAGCAACGAGGTACTGCTGCAGGCCGGCGCGCACCGCGCCGAGGCGGTGCTGGCGATGATGGTCGACGACGCCGAGAACGCCTTCGTCGTCCTGGCCGTCAAGGAGCTCGGCGGCAGCGCGCGCACCGTGGCGGCAGTGAACGACGCGGCCAACCTGAGCCGCGTCAAGCTGGCCCAGCCGGACGTGGTGATTTCGCTGCAGGTGCTCGGTGGCGAGTTGATCGCGATGCTGCTCAGCGGCGAGGACATCACGCCCGACTTCGTGATGCGGCATGTGTTTCGCCGCAGCGCGGCCGACGCCGCCGAGCCTTCGCTGTGAACCGCGGCGAACGCGGGCTCAACCCGCGAACAACCTTCGCGCCGCCGCCGAGCCGGCCGCCAGGTCGTGCGACTCGAGGGTCTGGTAAAGCGTGGTCAGGTCCTTGCCGATGGCATCGAAGGCCGGCAGCGTGATCGGCCGCCCGGCATCGTCCAGCAGCGCGGCGTCCATGTCCTCGGCCAGCGCCTGCGCGGTGCGCAGCCAGCTCGGGAACGGCTCGAGCTCGGCCGCGGTCTGCGGCACATCCAGGCTGAGGATGACTTCGCGCAGCGCCGCGGCCTGCGGGTCATCGGCCAGCGCGGCCTGGGCGTCGAACTCCAGCACCAGCACCGGCGGCGCGCCTTCGTCCTGCGCCGGCAGCACCAGTCGGCCGGCCACCGCACCGGGCACCAGACCGTGGCGCGACGCGCACTGCTGCACGTAGCCCACCGACCACGCCACCGTGCGCGCCACCAGCCGCACCGCCAGCTGCGCATCGAGCGGGCCGGCCAGCGCGTCGAGCTCGCGTGCGCGCGCCACCACCTGCAGCATGTCGGGGAAGTCGGCCATGGCGCCCACGCCTTCGGCGAAGGTCTGCAGCTTCTGTGCGAACTCGGAGTACTCGATCTCGTTGAGCGCGCCGCTGCGGTTGGCCAGCTGCACACCCGCTTGCAGTTCGCCGTAGCGCTGGCCGGCCGCAGGCTGTTCCCACTCACCGCTGTCCAGGTTCAGGCCTTCGATGTGGAAGGGCTTGCTGCCGGCACGCCGCGTCGCCGGCCACTGCGACAGCACAAGCTCGCCGCTGACCGGCGCCTCGAGCGCCAGCGGCACGATGGCGTCGACCAGTGCGTCCAGCCGCAGCGCGGCGCGCGCGCTGGGCGTGCGCCGCGCTAGCGCGGCCTCGGCGGCGCCGGTCGGGTCGCCGGGGCCGTCGCCCAGCGCCGGCTCGACGCGCCGCGGCGCCGCCGCCGGCAGCACCGGGTCGGCGCGGCGCGGCCCGGCACGGCGGGTCTTCCACCAGCCGTGCAGCAGCAGCGCCAGCAACACGACTGCGCCCAGAATGGCCAACGCGGTGGTCAGGTTCATCACGCGGCCTCGGCCATGCCCAGCGCGGCTTCCATGTCGACCGCGACGATGCGCGACACGCCCTGCTCCTGCATCGTCACGCCCACCAGTTGTTCGGCCATTTCCATCGCGATCTTGTTGTGGCTGATGAACAGGAACTGCGTGCCCTGGCTCATCTCGGTGACCAGCTTGCAGTAGCGCTCGGTGTTGGCGTCGTCCAGCGGCGCGTCGACCTCGTCGAGCAGGCAGAACGGCGCCGGGTTGAGCTGGAAGATGGCGAACACCAGCGCGATCGCGGTCAGGGCCTTCTCGCCGCCGGACAGCAGGTGGATGGTCGAGTTCTTCTTGCCCGGCGGCTGCGCCATCACCTGCACGCCGGAATCGAGGATCTCGTCGCCGGTCATCACCAGCCGCGCGCTGCCGCCGCCGAACAGGCTGGGGAACATGCGGCCGAAGTGCTCGTTGACCTGGTTGAAGGTCTGGCCCAGCAGCTCACGCGTTTCCAGGTCGATCTTCTTGATCGCGTCTTCGAGCGTGGTCATCGCCTCGAGCAGGTCGGCGTTCTGCGCGTCGAGGAAGGTCTTGCGCTCGCGCGCGGCGCTCAGCTCTTCCAGTGCCGCGAGGTTGACCGCGCCCAGCGCCGCGAGCTCGCGGTTGAGGCGGTCGATCTCGCCTTGCAGGCCCCACAACTTGACGCCGTCCTGTTCGATGCCCTGGGCCAGCAGCGGCAGGTCGACCTGCGCCGCCTGCAGCTGCTCCATGAACTGCGCGCCGCCGAGTTGCGCCGCCTGCTGCTCGAGCTGCAGCTTGGTCAGGCCCTCGCGCATCGGCTCCAGGCCGCGTTCCAGCGTCAGCCGCTGTTCGTCGGCGCTGCGCAGCTTCGCGCTGAGCTCGTCGTACTGGCTGCGCGCGGCGGCCAGCGAGCGCTCGCGTTGCAGCCGCGCCGCCAGCGCGTCCTGCAGCCCGGCCTGCGCGGCGGCGTCGTCCAGCCCCGCGAGTTCTTCGGCGATGGCCGCCGCGGCCTGGTCGTTGGTGGCCATCTGCTCGCGCGCGGTGGCAATCGCGCGCTGCAGCTCGGCCTGGCGCGCCAGCAGGCTGCGCGACTGGAACGCCGCCTCCTGCGCCTGGCGTTCCAGCGCGCGCTGTTGCTCGCGTGCCGCGTCGAGCCGGCGCTGCGCGGCGATGACCGCGTCGTCGAAGTCGCTGTGGCGCTGCTGCGCGTCGGCCAGTTGCAAGTCCAGCTCCTCGAAGCGCGCTTCGCCCAGGCTGCGGCGCTCGCGCAGGGCGTCGAGTTGCGCGCCGATCTCGCCCAGCTCGGCGTCGAGCTGGCTGCGCCGCTGCTGCCCGGCCTCGGCCTGCTGCTGCAGGCGCAGCAACTCGACCTGGGCCTGGTGCGCGCGCGTCTGCGCCTCGGCCACCTCGCGCCGTGCGCTGGCCTGGCGCAGCGAGGCTTCGGTGTAGGCCGCCTCGCTGCGCACGCTGGCGCTGCGCGCCTCGTCGGCGATCAGGCCCTGAGCGCGGGTCTGGCGCTCGAGGTTCTCGATCTCCTGCGCGCGCGCCAGCATGCCGGCCTGTTCGGAGTCGGGCGCATAGAAGCTGACCGCGTGCTGCGACACCGCGTGGCCTTCGCGCGACATGATGACTTCGCCGTGCGTCAGCCGGCCGCGCGCGGCCAGCGCGTCATCCAGGCTGGGCGCGGTGTAGACGCCTTCGAGCCAGTCGTCGAGCAGGGCCTGCAGCCCGGCGTCGTTCAGCCGCAGCAGCTCGGACAGCCGCGGCAGCGTGCGGTGCGTGTCGGCGCGCGCGCCGGCGCCCGGCGAATAGAAGGCCAGCCGCGCCGGCGGCGCGTCGGCGGCGAAGGCACGCACGGTTTCCAGCCGGCCGACCTGCAGCGCGTTCAAGCGTTCTCGCAGCGCGGCTTCGAGCGCGGTTTCCCAGCCCGGCTCGATGTGCACCTGCGTCCACAGGCCTTGCAGGCTGTCCAGCCCGTGCTTGGCCAGCCAAGGCTTGAGCCGGCCGCTGCTTTGCACCTTGTCCTGCAGCGCGCGCAGCGCCTCCAGCCGCGCCGCCAGCTCGGCCTGGCGCGAGCCTTCGCTGGCCGCCGCCTGCGCCTGGGTGCGCCGCTGCTCGTCGAGCTGCTGCACCTGCTCGCCCAGCTCGTGCAGCTGCGCGTCGGCCAGCGCGTGCTGCTCGGCCAGCGCCGCGCTGCCTTGCTGCAGTTGCTGCAGCCGCTCGGGCTCGGGCAGCGCCAGCTGCGCGCGCTCACCGCCCAGGCGGTCGCCGCGCTGCTGCGCCTGGCGCAGTTGTTCGTCCAGGCTGCGGCTTTCGGCGGCCAGCACCTGGATCTGCTGCTGCACCTGCGCGACCTGGCCGCGCTGCTGGTTGCTGCGCTGCTGCGCGTCGCGCAGCGCGTCGTCCAGCGCCGGCAGTTGCCCGGCCTGCTCCTCGGCCTGCGCGGCCTGCAGCTCGGCCTGTTCGTCAGCGGCGTGCATGGACTCGGCGATGCTCGCGACCTGCGCATCGGCATCGGCCTGGCGCGTGGCCCACTGTTCGTTCTGCGCACGCAGCTCGTTCAGCCGCGACTGCGCGCGCTCGCGGCCTTCGACCACGTAGCGGATGCGCTCTTCGAGCCGGCTGACTTCGAGCGCCGCATCGGCCAGCTCGCCCTGGCGCTGGTGCAGCGCATCGCCGGCCGCGTAGTGGGTCTGGCGTACGGTTTCCAGCTCGGCTTCCAGGTGGCGCAACTGCGCCAGCCGCGCCTCCAATGCATTGGTCGAATCCAGCAGCGCCGCGTGCGCGCGCTGCTCGTCGGCCGCGGCGTCGCGGTGCTTGAGGAACCAGAACTGGTGCTGCTTGAGCGTGCCCTGCTCCTGCAGCTGGCGGTACTGCTGCGCGACCTCGGCCTGCTTCTCCAGCTTCTCGAGGTTGGCGTTGAGCTCACGCAGGATGTCCTCGACGCGGGTCAGGTTCTCGCGCGTGTCCTTCAGGCGGTTCTCGGTCTCGCGGCGGCGCTCCTTGTACTTGGACACGCCGGCGGCTTCTTCGAGGAAGAGGCGCAGCTCCTCGGGGCGCGATTCGATGATGCGGCTGATCGTGCCCTGGCCGATGATCGCGTAGGCGCGCGGGCCGAGACCGGTGCCGAGGAACACGTCCTGCACGTCGCGGCGGCGCACCGGCTGGTTGTTGATGTAGTAGCTGGAAGTGCCGTCGCGCGTGAGCACGCGCTTGACGGCGATCTCGGTGAACTGGTTCCACGGCCCGCCGGCGCGCGCGTCGCTGTTGTCGAACACCAGCTCGACGCTGGCGCGCCCGGCCGGCTTGCGCTGGCCCGAGCCGTTGAAGATCACGTCCTGCATGCTCTCGCCGCGCAGCTCGCTGGCCTTGCTCTCGCCCAGCACCCAGCGCACCGCGTCCATGATGTTGGACTTGCCGCAGCCGTTGGGGCCGACCACGCCGACACGCTGGCCGGGCAAGGCGAACGTCGTCGGGTCGCTGAAGGACTTGAAGCCGGAAAGCTTGATCTGGTTGAGGCGCATCGGCGGGCCGGCAAGAAGTTCCGGTGAAGATCCGGTTGCCGCTTGTAAGTGCTTGATTCTTCGAAGTAAACGCGCCTGGTTCGGGGCGTGAAAAGCGCCCGGATGATAGCATCGCCGCCTTCTTCGCAGCCCCCACCCCATGGTCATGCCCAGCCAGCGCGCCAAGCCCGCGATCCCGCCGACGCAGCCCAGCAAGCAGCTGCAGGTCTTCGCCAACCCCGCGCCGCAGCGCGACTACCTGATCCGCTTCCAGCTGCCCGAGTTCACCTGCCTGTGCCCGCTGACCGGCCAGCCCGACTTCGCGCACTTCACGATCGAGATCGTGCCCGACCGCTTCTGCGTCGAGACCAAGAGCCTGAAGCAGTATTTCTGGAGCTACCGCAACGAGGGCGCCTTCCACGAGAAGGTCACCAACACCATCGTCGACGACATCGTGGCGGCCATCGCGCCGCGCTTCATCCGCATCCATGCCGACTGGTTCGTGCGCGGCGGCATCCGCACCTACGTGACGGTGGAGCACCGCAAGAAGGGCTGGAAGCCGCTGCCGCCGGTGGATCTGTCTGGCTTTCCGTCGTGACAGCCGGGTTGCTGGCGGCGGCGCCGGTCGTCGTGCGTCCGCCGTGGCAGAAATTTGCAGTCGAGGTGCGGCCCAGCACCATCGACGGCCATGGCGTCTTTGCGGCCGAAGCCATCCCGAGGCGCCTGAAGATCGGCGAGATCCGCGGCGAGAGCATCAGCGTGGCCGAGGCGCGCATCCGTGCCACGCGCACCGAGCGCGTGATGATCGTCGAGCTGTCGGAGAAGAAGGCGCTGGACTTCTCGAAGTCCACCGACCCCATGCGCTTCACCAACCACAGCTGCCGCGCCAACGCGCGCTTGTGCATCCGCCAGGGGCGTGTGGAGTTCTATGCGCTGCGCGACATCCCGCCCGGCGAGGAAGTCACCGTCGACTACGGCGAGACCCACCACGAAGGCCGGCTGCGCTGCCGCTGCGGCGCGCCGGGCTGCCGCGGCGCGCTGTAGGCCGTGCCCGACGCAGGCCCCGCCGATAATCCGGCGCCATGAATCCCCTGCTGCAGCGGCTGCACCCCTATCCCTTCGAGCGCTGGCGCGTCCTCACGCAAGGCATCCAGCCGCCACCGCAGCTGCGGCCCATCAACCTGGGTATCGGCGAGCCCAAGCACGCCACGCCCAGGCTGATCGAGGAAGCGCTGTGCAGCAACCTGCAGGCGCTGTCGGGCTACCCGGCCACCGCCGGCGAGCCAAGGCTGCGCCAGGGCTGCGCCGACTGGCTGCGGCGGCGCTACGGCGTCGACGTCGACCCCGCCACGCAGCTGCTGCCGGTCAACGGTTCACGTGAGGCGCTGTTTGCCCTGGCGCAGACGGTGATCGACCCCACGAAGCCCGGCGCCACCGTCGTCTGCCCCAATCCCTTCTACCAGATCTACGAAGGTGCGGCCCTGCTGGCCGGGGCGCAGACGGCGTTTGCCAACAGCGACCCGGCGCGCAATTTCGCCGCCGACTGGGGTTCGATCGACGAGGCCACCTGGGCGCGCACGCAGCTGCTGTATGTGTGCTCGCCGGGCAACCCCACGGGCGCGGTGATGCCGCTGTCGGAATGGGAACGCCTTTTCGAGCTCAGCGACCGCCATGGCTTCGTGATCGCCAGTGACGAGTGTTACTCGGAGATCTGGTTCGGCGACACGCCGCCGCTGGGCGGGCTGGAAGCGGCCAGGCAGCTCGGCCACAGCGACTTCCGGCGGCTGGTGGCGCTCACCAGCCTGTCCAAGCGCAGCAACGTGCCGGGCATGCGGTCGGGCTTCGTCGCCGGCGACGCGGCGCTGATCAAGCCCTTCCTGCTCTACCGCA